>DDSR01000367.1 GCA_002343455.1 Deltaproteobacteria bacterium UBA2385
GGACTCCGGGGTTCCGGTGGATACCGGGGATGGCGGGGGGGACACCGGGGATGGCGGGGGGGACACCGGCGATGGCGGGACCGTCACGGAGCCCGAGGGCAGCGGGGAGATCTCCCGGCGGGGGCAAGCGACCGTGCTGAAAGACTACCAGGGGGTCGAGGAGCTGCTCTTCATCGCGGACGATGGCGAGGGCGAGGAGCTGTGCCGGGTGGAGCTGCAGCTGCAGTCGGTGGCCAGCCGGACGGACTGTGAGCTCTGTCTGTGGGCCTGGGATCTGGAGATCGTGGACGTGCGGACGAAGCTGGATCTGGAGTGCGAGGCGGCGGGGTTCGGCGGCGCGGAGGACTGGCAGGGGGAGATCGTCTCGGTGGGGTACACAGACGACTACTTCGGGCACGCCCCGGCGATGCTGGCCTGGGAGCACGGGGCCTGGCAGGCGGTCAGCTACGCGTGGTGGGATGAGGAGACGGGGGAGTTCTTGTACCAGGTGATGGAGGGGTACGCGGTGTATTGAGGGGGGGCGCGGGCGAGGCAGGCGCACGATCCGGCAGAAAGACCACAGGACCCGGCACTGTGACCCGCCACCCAGGGAGGCTACAGACTCAGCCTCTCAAGGAGCCCGCATGCAGCCCATCGACCTGTTGATCATCGGAGGAGGTCCTGCCGGATTGTCCGCCGCCCTCTACACGGGCCGCGCCCGCCGCCGCGTGGTGGTCGTCGACGCCGGTCAGCCCCGCCACGCCGTCGCCGAGGGGGTCCACAACCTGATCGGGATGGAGGGCATCGCGCCGATGGAGCTGCGCCGCCGCGCCTGGGCCGACCTCGCACCCTTCGATGTCTCTCTCCGGCAGGGGCGGGTCGAGGCCCTCCACCACGACGGCGATCGCTGGATCGCCCGGCTCGGCGAGGACACGCTCAGCGCGCGCGCGGTGCTGCTGGCCGTCGGCGTCGTCGATCTGCTCCCCGACTGGCCCGGCCTCTCCGCGACCTGGGGTCACACCGTTCATGTCTGCCCCTTCTGCCACGGCTGGGAGATGCGAGACCGCCCCCTCCTCGCCTACGGCCAGGGGGACCACCTCGCCCAGTTCGCCACGATGTTGCGCTCCTGGAGCCGCGATCTCGTCGTCCTCACCGGCGACACGATGCTCCCCGACGCCGAGCGGGCCTCGCTCGAAGCCCAGGGCGTCGTCGTCCGCGCGGGCCACCCCGCCGCCCTCGAACACCAGGGCGCCGAGCTGACCGGCGTGGTCCTCGACGACGGCACGCTGCTGCCGCGCGGGGCGATGTTCCTCGGTGTGCGGCAGCGCCAGACCGAGCTGGTCCGCGGCCTGGGCCTGGAGATGGTGCCCGACCCCTTCAACGAGGACGGCCATGTGAAGACGGACGAGATGGGGCGCACCAACCTGCCGATGTTGTGGGCGGCGGGGGATCTGTGTACGCGGATGCAGCAGGTCTCCAGCGCCATCGCCGCTGGCGGGGGCCGCGGCGCGATGATCCACGCGATCCTGTCGATGACCCCGTCGACGCCCCCGTCGATGACCCCGTGATCCACCGCCCCGTCCTCGGCGAGCGCTGCGCCGGCCCCCCCCAGGAGCCCGTCGTCCACACCCATGCCAGCGTCGCGCTGTTGCTGAGCGGCCGCAGCGTCATGCATATGGGCAGCGCCTGGACGGTGGAGGCCGGCGACGTCTTCCTGGTGCCCGAGGGCGCCCCCCACTACCGCCTCGACCAGGAGCCCAGCGCGTACACTGGCGTCGGTGTGTGCATGTCCTGCCTGCCCGCCGAAAGCTGGGGCCCGACCCTGCGCGCGCTGTTCGTCGCGGTGGGCGAGGGGGCCTGCCCGATCCTGCGGCCTGGGGACGCCGATCGGGAGGAGCTCGCGCGGACCCTGCAGTGCCTCCGCGAGGAGCCCGATGCCGGTGCGCCCTGGCTGGTCGAGGCCCGCCTCGGGGTGCTCACGGCGCTGCTCCGCCGCGCCTCGCCCGCCGCAGCGGCTCGGCCCCAGGACTCCCCGATCGTCGCCCGCGCCCTCGACCACATCGCGCGGCACGCCCTCGAGCCGCTGTCCCTGGTCGACGTCGCCCGGGCCGTGGCGCGGGCCCCCTCGCACCTCGCCACCCGGGTCAAGGCCGAGACCGGCGAGTCGGTCGGCGCCTGGATCGCCCACGCCCGGATGGCCCAGGCCCGCGAGCTGCTGCTACGGGGGGATGACACCGTCGACGTCGTCGCCGAGAAGGTGGGCTACAGCAGCCCCTCTCACTTCCATCGCACCTTCCGGCGGATGCACGGACTGTCACCCGCGGCCTGGCGGGAGCAGCATCGGTTGGGGCCCCTCAGCCCACCTGCCCCGCCCGCCACAGCACCGCCTCGGTCCGATACACGAACCGCACCCGGCCCTGCCGCTGGTGGGCCTCGAACAGCGCGTCCAGCGCCCGATCGAAGCCCGCCGCGTCCTTGACCCCGTGCTGGATGTAGGAGCTGGACCAGGCCCGGCCGCGCAGGCCCGCCCGGTCGAAGTCCTGGTGGTGCGGGAGGTCGGCGCGGGGGCCGGGGAGACGCTCCAGCAGGCGGCGGGCCTGGGGCTCGGCGCCGACGGCCTGGTAGTCGGGGGACCAGGTCCGCAGCAGCTCCTCGTAGGCGGCCATGAAGGGGTCGGCGGGGTCGCGCAGGTTCCAGAAGGGCAGGACGGGGCCGTCCTCGCCCAGGAGGGCGCGGAAGCGGGGGCCGGCGCGGGCGAGGTCCAGCCAGTGGAAGCTCTGGCCGCCGACGATGGCGTCGACGCGCGCGACGGGAAGGGCCAGGGTCTCGGCGTCGCTCTGGACCCAGCGCAGCCCGGCGCCGGAGGAGCGGGCGGCCTCGGCCAGCATGGCGGCGTTGGGGTCGACCCCGATGACGTCGAGGCCCCGCTCGGCCAGGGCCCGCGAGACGATGCCGGTGCCGCAGCCCAGGTCGACGACGACGGCCCCGGGGCCCAGCCCGGCCTGAGCGAGGATCCAGTCGTAGAGCGCCGGGGGGTAGTCCGGGCGGTAGCGGGCGTAGGCATCGACGGTGGCGGTGAAGCGGTCGCGGGGGTCCATGTCTCTCCCTGGGGCTCGGCTCAATCCGCCAGCAGCGCCCGCACCCGGTTGGCCCGCCCGGCCTCTCCGGCGGCGCTGGCGAGGCGGATGGCCTGGGCGCTCATCTGGTGGAGCTCGGGCAAGCGCAGGCCGGTGCGGGTGAGGAGGCTGGCGAGCTCTTCGCCGGCCTGCTCGAAGGTGGGCCAGTCGCCCTCGTGCGCGGCGAGCAGCAGGCTGAGGCCGAGGATGCGGGCGAGCGCTTCCCGGCCCTGGGGGCGCTCCTGGCGGCTGGAGTCGAGCAGGCGCCGCCCCTCGGCGAGCTGGCCCCGCGCGATGGCGACGCGGGCGCGGCCCAGGCGGCAGGTGAGCACGCGTCGCCCGCCCAGGCGCTGGTAGATGGCCTGGGCACGGCGGAAGCGCTGGTCGGCGAGGTCGAGCTCGCCGCGCTGCAAGGCGACCCCGCCGCCGACGCGCAGGGTGTGGGCCTCGCCCTGGCGGTCGCGGCGGGCCCGGCAGCGCTCCTGGGCGCTGGCGAGCAGGCCCTCGGCGTGGTCGAGATCGCCTCGGTCGGCGGCGACCCGGGCCAGGGCGATGACGCAGCGGGCCCACTCGCCCTCGCGCCCGAGCGCGCCGACCATCTCGGCCGCCTCGGAGAGGGCCTCCTCGGCCGGATCGAGCTGGCCCTGGGCGGCGTGGACCTCGCCCCGGACCCGCAGCAGCTCGGCCAGGTCGGCCATCTCGACGGCGGTGTCGAGCATCTGCCGCGCGCTGTCGAGCTGGCGGGCGGCCTCGTGGGGCAGCCCGGACTGGAGGCTGATGCGGGCCAGCAGGAGGCGGGCTCGGCCGACCGTGCGACGGACCTCGACCGGGGGCTCCTCGCCGACCTCGTGATCGAGCTCGCGGAGCTCGCGGCGGGCGGCCTCGGGCTGACCGGACTCCAGCTGGAGGCGGGCCCGGGAGAGGCGTAGCCGGGCCTGGAAGCCCTCGCGCTGGTCGGTGCGGGCGCCCTGCACCGCGGCGTCGGCGTCGTTGAGCAGGGCGGCGACGGCGACGAGGTCTCCGGCGTAGAGGTGCTCCTCGGCCGCGGCGAGGAGGAGGGGGGCGGCCTGGTCGGGCAGGCCGGCGGCCGCGAGGTGCCGTCCCTGCCGCTGGTGGGCGCGGGCTCCAGGCTCGGGGTAGCGCGACCCGACCATGGCGGCGCAGGCGCGGTGGGCGCACTCCAGCCGCCCGGCGGCCTGGGCCTTGGCGAGCAGGTCGGCGCGCACCGCGTCGTGGACGAAGCGCCACCCGCCCGCGACCCGCACGGCGAGACGATCGTCGACGAGGCGATCGACCAGCGCCGCGGTGAGGGGGGGCAGGGCCGGCCCGCAGGCCTCGACCCAGGCGGGCTGCTCCCAGGCGCTGGCCCACTCGGCCTGGTCGACCGCGGAGCCGAGGGCGGCGGCCAGCTCCAGGGCCAGCTGCTCGTGGTCGCCATGACGCCCCAGCAGGTCCGACAGGCGGCGGGCCCAGACCTCTCCCAGGTCGCCGGGCAAGGGCAGCTCCTGCCCGGGGGCGGCGCCCAGCCCCTCGGGCGACTCGACCAGCAACCCCCGCGCCACCCAGTCGCGGACGAGGCTGACGGTGAAGAGCGGGTTGCCCTGGGTGTGGCGGGCGACCCGCTGGGCGAGGCCGGGCTCGACGCCCAGCAGGTTGCGCACCAGCTCGATGCGATGGGGCACCGGCAGCGGCGGCAGCTCGATGGTGACGAGGCCGTGATCCTCGCCCAGGCTGCGGAGGGTCTGCTCGATGGCCGGCCGGCGGAGGAGGACCTCGTCCCGGCTGGTGAGCAGCGCCATCACCGGCAGGCGGCGCACATGCTCGAGCAGGTCGGAGACGAAGGCGATGGAGGTGGCCGACCAGGCGGCGTCGTCGAGGTGCACGATGACGGGCCGGTCGCGGACGAGGATCTCCAGCACCCGCCGGACGGTGGCGCGCAGGTCGACGGGGGCCTCGCCCTGGGCGTGGCCGGCCCCGAGGCTGGCGAGGTTGACGATGTCCTGGGCGACCCAGTCGTCGCTGACGCCGCGGGCTGCGAGCCAGGCCTGGACCCGGCTGCGGAGGGCGCGACGGCCGAGCCCGTGGACCCGCAGGGCGGAGGCGACCATGCGCGCCAGGGCCGGGGCGCCGCCACCCTCGCCGTGGTCGGCGCGCAGGACGGTGGCGCCGCCGAGCTCGAGCGCACGCTCGCAGAGCCACTCGGCGAGGCGGGTCTTGCCGCAGCCGACCGGGCCTCGCAGCAGCACGCCGACCGCGCGGTGGCGCTGGTGGACCCGCACCAGCTCGGCCCAGAGCGCGTCGCGCTCCTCGACCCGATCGACCATGCGCACGACCCGCAGCCCGAACAGGCGCAGGCCTCCCCCGGGGATCTCCCCGGGCGCGAGCTCGTCGAGCTCGGTCCTCCAGGTGGCGGGCAGGGGCGGCCGGGCGTGGGCCGAGCGGCGGGTGGTGCCCGGTCCGGGGTGGGAGCGGGGGCGCTGGCCACCGGCGACCCGCGGGTCGAAGGCGTCGTCGGTCCAGGTGGTCTCGGCGGGACCGACGGTGTGCGGCGCCCCGTGGACGCTGTGAAGGTCCTGCTCGTCGGGTGAGGCGCCGCGGGAGCGCCGGACGGAGCGCTCGCTGCGCGAGGAGGGGGGCTGGGTGTCGGGTTCGGGCTCGCGATCGAGGGCGCCCAGGCCGTCGGCGGCCGGATCGGCCTCCCCCAGCTCGCGCAGGGCCCAGGCGGCGTCGGCGGCGGTGGGGAAGCGGTCGTCGGGCGACTTGGCCAGCATGGTGCGCAGCCAGGCGTCGAGCCCCGCGGGCACGGCACAGGCGGCCCGAAGCGCGGGCACCGGCCGGTAGAGGTGGGCCTGCATGGCCTCGGCGAGGGGGTGGCCCTTGAAGGGGGGCCGGCCGCGCAGCAGGGTGAAGACGAGGCAGCCCACGGAGTAGAGGTCGGTCCAGGGCCCCAGGTCGCGCCACTCCAGGGTGAAGCGCTCGGGTGCCATGTAGGCGGGCGTCCCCCAGGTCGGCCCCCCTCGGCCGCCGCCGTCTCCGGCGTGGGCGATGCCGAAGTCGGAGAGCAGCGCCCGCGGCCGGGCCAGCCCGGGCAGCGGCGATCCCCACATGACGTTGCCGGGCTTGATGTCGCGGTGGATCACCCCCCGGGCGTGGGCGTGGGCGAGCGCGGCGAGCAGATCGAGCAGCACGCCGCGCACCGAGGGCCAGTCCAGCGGCGGCGGGTGGCTGCTGAGGTTGCCGCCCTTGGCCAGCTCCATCACCAGGTAGGGGCTGCCCTCGGCCAGCCGGCCCTGGGTCGCCCGCGAGGCCTGGGCCTGCACCACGCCGACGTCGTAGAGGCGGATGACGTGGGGGTGGTCCAGGCTGGCGACGGCCCGCACCTCGGCCGCGAAGGCCCGCTGGAAGGCCTCGCTGCGCAGGGCCTCGCTGGTCATGACCTTGATCGCGACCTGGGTCCCGCTGCTGGCGTGGTGCCCCTGCCACACCTCTCCCATTCCGCCCTGTCCGAGCGAGCGGTCGACGTCAAAGCTGCCGAGCTGGAACACCGCCATGAGGGCTCTGCTTACTCCGAAGGCTCTGCCGTACCCATTGCACGACGAATCAAGGCCGCATTCTGCGCTGCGGTACGACGGTGTAACCACCGAGGGGCCTCGAACTCGACCCAGGGCAGGTCGTCGGTGTTCCGGCGGCCTCCGGCGGAGAGGCGACGAAGACCCGCGGGATCGAGCACCGGGCGCAGGGCGAGGTCGGCGGGGGGCGGCCCGGAGATGAGCAGGGCGTCGGCGCCGGGGATGGTCTCGTACAGCCAGCTCTCCGGGAAGACCTCCAGGAAGGTGCGCACCAGGCCGCGCAGGGCCTCCGGCGGCAGGGCGTAGAGCTGCACCCACTGGCAGAAGACCCCCTGCGGACCCAGGCGGCTGCGACCCAGCTCCCAGTACTCGCGGGTGAAGAGGTTGCTGACCCCGGTCAGCCAGGGGTTGCTCGGCTCGCTGATGATCACGTCGAAGAGCGGCTGAACGCCTCGCCGACGCAGCCAGGCGCGGGCGTCGTCGACGACGAGCTGCGCGCGCGGGTCCTGGGGCATGCCGCCGCCCGCCTCCTCGAAGAAGGCCGCCGCCCGGGACACCTCGGGCTCCAGCTCCAGGACCCAGAGCTCGCCGGCCCCCTGCGCCAGCGCGGCCTGCGCGGTCATGCCGCTGGCGAGGCCGACGACGAGCACCCGGGGGGCGGGCTCGCCCAGCGCCTGCCGGGTCTGGACGGGGATCTGCCCGGAGAGGATCTGGGTCGGCACATCGTCGCCGGTGCTGGCGTCGACCTTGCCGTTGATCGAGAGCCAGCGCACGCCGGTCCGCTCGCTCTCGCCGACGGCGACCGAGGCGCTGCGGCCGTCGCGGTAGGAGAGCAGGCGGAAGCCCTCGTGGGCGAAGCGCTCGACGGCCCGCGGGGAGAGGTCGGCGAACTGGTCGAGCTTCAGGTAGACGCCGACGCTGTAGAGGGCCGGGTCCCAGCGCGGGCTGATCAGCAGCAGGGCGCCCAGGGCGAGGAGGGCGGCGGCGCGGGCTCGCCCGCTCAGGACCAGGGCCAGGCCCAGCCCGACGGCGAGGCAGGCGACCAGGGCGACCACGCCCCGCAGGCCCAGGAGCTGGACGCCCCACAAGCCGGTCAGGGCCGAGCCGAGCACGGCGCCGACGGTGTTGGCGGCGAGCAGGGAGCCGGCGGCCCGGCCGGGCGGGCCGCGGATCGAGGCCAGCGCGGCGGTGAAGGCGAGGCCCGAGGCGACCGGCGCGCCGCCCATGGCCAGGGCCAGCAGCAGGGCCCCTCCTGGGGCCATTCCAGCGGCACCGAAGGCGGCGTGCACCAGGCCCAGGCCGTGGGGGAGGAAGCGCCAGGAGGCGCTGCCGAGCAGGGCGAGCAGGCCCAGGGCGACGAGGCCGGGGCCGAGGGCGGAGGGGCCCAGGCGGCGGCCGAGGGCGGCGCCGGCGGCGGTGCCGAGCAGGAAGATCGCCAGGACGGCGGCGAAGGCGTAGACCGAGCCCCCCAGCAGCAGCGCGCCCAGGCGGCTCCAGCAGACCTCCAGGGCCAGGGCGACGGCGCCGCTCGCTCCAACCGCGAGGCGCAGGCGGAGCGGGGCCGCCTCTCCCGCAGGTGCGGCCGCGGCCTCGCCCTCTCGCGCCGACGACCGGGCCATCGACAGGGCCAGCAGGCCGGCGCTGGCCCCCAGCCCGGCGGCGACCAGCTCGGTGCCGCGCAGGCCCAGGCTGGGCAACAGGAAGAGCGGCCCGGCCAGCACGCCGAGCACGGCGCCCGCGGTGTTGGCGGCGTAGAGCCCCCCCGCGGCCCGACCGCCGGAGACGGCCCCGGCGGCGGCGGGCAGGGTGGCCCCGTGCAGGACGGCGGGGGGCCCCAGGGCAAGCACCGCGGCCAGGGCGGCGCCGGGCAGGCCGGGCAGGGCGTCGGCCAACGGCACCGTCGCCGACAGGACGAGGGGCATGGCGCAGGCCCAGGCGGCCGCCAGCAGCTCCAGCCAGCCGTAGCCCGCAGGGGGCCGACGCCAGGCGCGCTTGCCGCCGAGCCAGCCGCCCAGGCCAAGGCCGCCCATGTAGACCGCCAGGGTCAGGCTGAGCGCCAGCCCGGTGCTGCCGAAGAGCAGGGTCAGGCGGCGCAGCCAGACGACCTCGCAGAGCAGGGCCGCCGCGCCCGAGAGGGCCAGCAGCCACGGCAGGCGCATGGCCGGCCCCCCCTCCGCCGCTCAGGCCAGCGTGTCGAGCTTGCGGCGCAGGCCCTTGCGCTCTTCCTTCAGCTCGCCCTTCTCGGCCGCCGAGATGGCCTCTTCCAGGTGGCGCTTCGCGGCGGCCTTGTCGCCGCGCTCGTTGGCCAGCTCGGAGAGCAGCTCGTGGGTCGACATCAGCTTGCGCCAGTCCTTGCCCTGGGTCGCCGGCTGGACGACGCTGCGCAGCGCCTCTTCCGCCTGGCTGCGCTCGCCGATCTGCTTCAGCGCGCTGCCCAGGTTGAACATCAGCTCCTTCTGGAAGCCGGTGTTGGTGGCGTCGGCGCCCTGACGGGCCTTGCGGAAGAGGCTGACGGCCTCGGTCGCGCGGCCCAGCATCAGGTTGAAGAAGCCGATGTTGTAGACATCGATCGACTCCAGCTGGGTGAACTTGAGCGTCTGGGTGAGCTGCAGGGTGCGGCTGCCGTGGGTCAGCGCGGCCTCCCAGTTGCGCAGCGCGGCGTGGGACTGGGCCAGCAGGGCGCTGGCGGCGCGCTCACGCACCGGGTTCTGCAGGCCCTGGGCGATCTGCACCACCCGGGCGAGCACGTCGGCGGCCTTGCTGGCCTGCCCGGCGACCAGCAGGGTCTCGCCGAAGTTGAGGCCCGACTCCAGCGCCAGGGCGGACTGCCCGGCGTTGCCGGCGATCTCGTTGGCCCGGCGGAAGTGCTCGGCCGCCTGGGTCAGCTTGCTGCGGTCCTTGCGCGCCGCGAGGCCGCGGACGTACTCGGCGTGGGCCTGGATCGGCGGGATCGCCGCCAGGGCCTCGGCCTGCTCGACCTGGGCGAGGGCAGCGTTGGGGCTGCCGTCGGCCAGCTCGATCATGGCGAGGTGGCCGCGCAGCTCGGCCTGCTTGATCTTGTCGTCCAGGGCCGTGAAGAGCTTGAGCGCGTCGTTGGCGCGGTCGCGAGCCCGGTAGAGGTCCTGGCGGCGGTGGTCCAGCCGGCTGCCGGCGAAGAGCAGCCAGGCGGTCATGGCCCGGTCCTCGCGCGACTGGGCGAAGCGGGTGGCCTCGCCGATCAGCTCCTCGGTCTGGTTGACGTCGCCGCCGCCGACCATGCGGTCGATCAGGTTCATGAAGATGGTCTTGCGCAGGGCGTCGGGCCAGGCGATCTCGTCGAAGTAGCGGGTCAGGTCGAAGACCATTCCCCAGACCTCGGGCCGATCGTGGGTCAGCGCGGCGCTGCGCAGGACGGCGGCCTGCTGCATGCCGCCCATCTCGGCCCACAGGCGCATGGTCTTGACCAGGTAGGGGTAGCCGCGCGGCACCAGGAAGCGCTGCAGGAAGGCGGCCACGCGGCGGCCGAGCTCGCGGTCCTCGTCGGAGGTGTGGCGGGCCAGCACGCTCTCGCGCAGCAGGGCGCGGTGGAACTGGTAGATCCAGGTGCCCAGCGGCTGGCTGAACTGGAGCTCCTTGTAGGCGCCCTCGCTGGCGTCGAGCAGGTCGTCCAGGCTGTCCCGGTTGAAGCCGCCCATGTCGGCGACCAGGCCCGAGGGGAAGGAGAGGCCCAGGAGGGCCGCGAAGTAGGCGACACGCTCGGCGTCGGCGGCGGTGGCGTGCTTGCGCTCGCCCTCCTTGGCGGGGGCCTCGGGCTCGTCCAGCTCGTCCTCGTCGACGCTGAGATCGCAGATCTGACCGAGCTCGAGGTCGCCGACATCGGCGAGGCGGCCCTTCTCGCCCAGCCAGTCGACCAGCTCGGCCACGAAGCCGGGTCGGCCGCTCACGACCCGGGCGATGCCGGCCGCGTCTCCGCTGAGCTCCTTGCTGGCGAGGTACTTGCCCACCTCTTCCGCGCCCCAGGGGGCCAGGACCAGGGTCTGGATATCCTCGGCGCGCCGATCCAGCAGGTCCAGCAGGCCGGGGCTCCACCAGGCGCGGGCCGCCTCGTCCCGGGGCTCGGTCGCCAGGATGAAGAGCAGGCGCGCGTCGGCGGTCTCGTTGATCATCGCCTCGAAGAGGGAGACCAGGGCGAGGCTCTGCACATGGTGCGCGTTCTGCACCTCGAGCAGGGTGGGGAACTTGCGGGCGATCAGGGCGGTCACCTCGACCAGGCCCAGCAGCGGGTTGTCGCGCGGGAGGGTGACCTGGACCTGGTTGTCGCCGGGCTTGGGCACGGACTTCTTCAGGCCCTCGATGAAGGCCTGGATCCAGCCCTGGACCCGCTTGGGCTCCTGCGGGAGCTGCGCGTTGAGCGCCATCTCGACCCGACCCTTGAGGCCGCCCGAGCTGTGCAGGGCGGAGAAGAGCCCGGCGTAGAGGCGCAGCAGGGTCTGCAGGCCGTCCTCTTCGTCGTGCAGGGCGACGCGCCACATCAGGACGTCCTCGTCCCCGCCGCTGGCGTAGCGGGCGAGCTCGCCCACCATGGCGCGCTTGCCGCCGCCCAGCGGCGACTGCAGGTGCACCACCCGGCGCTGACGGTCGCGCGCGGCCTGCCAGTGGGCCTTCAGGGTGTCGAGATCCGCCTCGCGGGCGACGTACAGCTTGTTGGCGGGCTCAGCCACGGCCTCTCCAGGGTATTGGGACGGGATGCGGGATGCGGGATGCGGGATGTGTAGACGGCAGAGGGCACGCTCCGCCGGGCCGGGCCCCTTATGGAGCGCCGGGGGTGCCGTCCACCCGCGGACGTGGCGCCAGCCCCAAGCTATACTCCCGCACGTTTCCGGAGACCCCCGATGGCCGCAGCCCGCCTCTTCCCGATCCTCGCCCTCCTCGCTGCCTGCAGCACGCCCGAGCCGACCGCCGCCTGGCAGGTCAGCGTGGTCAGCGCCGCGGCCGAGGACTTCAGCGGCTGCGTGGAAGGCGAGGCCTACACCGAGGTCAACGACAGCTTCTTGTACGAGATGTTCCTCGACGAGAGCCAGGTCTTCGACCTGCGGGTCGAGGGCCAGACCTTCGCCACCGGCAGCTACATCGACGGCTGCACCCTGGAGTACGAGAGCCCGGCCTTCCTGACCAGCTACGAGGACGCCGAGGTCCAGTGGCAGCTCACGGGCAGCGCCACCGCCCAGGGCGCCGCGGGCGGCTGCCCGATGCAGGGCGACGGCACCGACTGGGAGGGCCAGGAGATCGCCACGGTGACCCGCTCGGACGCCAGCGCCCTGCCTGTCGGCTGCCAGCGGACCCTGACGGTCACCGGAACCTTCAGCCCGTGAACGCCCTCGGCCTGGAGCAGGCCGGCGAGCTGCTGTCGGGCTTCGCCGACCGGGTACGCCGGGTCGTCCGGGGCAAGGACGAGGTCGTCGAGCTCTGCATCGTCGCCATCGTCGCCAGCGGCCATGTCCTGCTCGAGGACGTGCCCGGCGTGGGAAAGACCACCCTGGCGACCTCGCTGGCGGCGGCCATGGGGGGCAGCTTCCGCCGCATCCAGTTCACCAGCGATCTGCTGCCCGGCGACATCACCGGGGTCAGCGTGCTGGACGCCGACGCCCGCGGCTTCTCCTTCCGGCCCGGCCCGATCTTCGCCAACGTCGTGCTGGCCGACGAGATCAACCGCGCCACCCCCAAGACCCAGTCCGCCCTGCTCGAAGCGATGAACGAGCGCAGCGTCACGGTCGACGGCACCAGCCACCTCCTGCCCCTGCCCTTCACCGTCCTGGCCACCCAGAACCCGCACGACTACCACGGCACCTTCCCGCTGCCCGACAGCCAGCTCGACCGCTTCCTGGTCCGCCTGAGCATGGGCTACCCCGACCTGGAGTCCGAGCGGGAGATCCTGCGCCGCGGCGCGGACACCGGCGTCGAGCCCGAGAGCGCCCTGGGCCCCGACCAGGTCCGCGCGCTGGGGGCCCAGGTCGACCGGGTCCAGGTCCACCCCGAGGTCGAGGACTACCTGCTGGAGCTGGTCCGCCGCACCCGCACCGACGCCCGCTTCGTGCGCGGCGTCTCCACCCGCGGGGCCAGCGCCCTCTACCGGGCCTGCCGCGCCTTCGCGCTGGTCCGGGGTCGGGCCTTCGTCGTGCCCGAGGACGTGCGGACCCTGGCGGTGCCGGTGCTCGCCCACCGCGTCCTGCCCCGCGCCGAGACCGGCCAGCCCGGCGAGGCCGCCCGCGTCGCCGTCGGCGAGCTGCTCTGGGAGATCCCGCCCCCGGGCTGAGGCCGACCATGACGCTGCCCGACTGGCTCGCCCTCCCCCTCGCCGCCTGGCGTCGCCGCCTGGGCCCACGGGTCCACGTCCGCCCGACCCGCACCGGGCTGGCCTTCATCGTGCTGGTGCTCGGCGTGCTGGTCGCCGCGGTCAACACCGGCAACAACCTGCTCTACCTGGTCCTGGCGGTCATGCTGGCCCTGCTGGTGCTCAGCAACCTGCTGGCCGAGCTGAACCTGCGGGGGCTGGAGGTGCGGCGCGCCCTGCCCGCCGAGCTCTACGCCGGCCAGGCCGCCCCCGGCGCCTTCGAGCTGCACAACCTCCGCCGCCGCTTCCCGGCCGTCACCGTCCACATCGACGAGCTCGAGGGCGGGGCGGCCCGAGGGCTCGTGCTGCTGCTGCCCCCCGGCGAGCAGGCCCCGGCCCCGGTCCACTGGGTCCTGCCTCGCCGCGGCATGGCCCACCTGGGCTCCGTCCGGCTGTGGAGCGAGTTCCCCTTCGGCCTGGTCCGGCGCTGGGTCGATCAGCCGCTCGCCGAGCAGGTCCTGGTCTACCCCGCGCCGGTCGAGGGCCGCAGCGCCTTGCCGGGGCTGGGCCTGGGCACCACCCGCGAGGACCCCCGCCGTCGTGGCCGCGAGGGCGACTTCCAGTCCCTGCGGCCCTACCAGCCCGGCGATCCGCTGCGGGATCTGCACTGGCCGACCACGGCCCGCACCGGCAAGGCCATGGTCGTGCAGCGCGGCGCCGAGGGGGCCCCCCAGGTGCTGATCCGGGTGGAGGAGGCCCGCGGCGAGCGCTGGGAGCGGGCCCTCTCGATCGCCGCGGGAGAGGTCGAGCGCCACGCCCGGCGAGGCGACGCCGTCGGGATCCTGCTGGGCAGCAGCCGGTTGGAGCCGCGCACGGGCGAGGCCTGGCGACGACGGCTGCTGACCGAGCTGGCCCTGGCTGAGTCTCGGGGCTGAGGGGGGAGCGCCCCGGCCGCCCGCGTGGCTCCAATACGCGGCCTCGTGTCCGCCTCACGCGCGCCGGCGGGAACGGCGCTGCAAGCCATTGAACTCCCGTCTCGGAGCGCTGGCACGGATGCTGCTTTGGCCTCCGGCAACCCCTGGAGGATTTCGTGGAAGACATCTGGTTCGCGCAGCCCGAACCCACCCTGGCCGAGCTCTACACCCTCGCGGTGCCCTGGCTGCAGCGCTACGTGCAGCGCCACTTCCCGCGCGCCTGCGACTCACTCTGCGAGGACGCGGTGCAGGACGCCTTCCTCGCCGCCGTCGAGCACCCCGAGCGCTTCACCGCGGCCTGGCTCGACGGGGGCCTGAAGCGGGTGGAGGGCCTCTGCCGCACCATCGCCTGGCGGGCCGCCCGAGGCCGCCTCGCCCGCTCCTGCTACCGCCGCGAGCTGGGCGGCGACGCCTGGCTGTTGGCCGGTCAACACCAGCCGCCCGGCCAGGAGCTGGTGGTGGAGGCCCTCCTCAACCTGGACCGCATCGTCGACGAGGCCGTGCAGCGCCACGCTCCGGCCAACGCCGAGAAGGTGCGCCTCGCGCTGGTGGACCGGATGCAGAACGGATTGACCGACACCGCGGTGGCCGAGCGCCACGGCGTGCGACGCGAGTACATCAACCGCTCGCGCCGCGACGTCGAGCGGGCCCTCTGGGGTGCGGCGTGAAGGCCGCCGACCTGATCGAGGAGGCCCTCAGCGACTCCCTCGTCGCCATGCGAGAGCAGCGGGCCGACGACGCCGTCAGCCTGCTGCGCCGGGTCGGTCCGGTCGCCGCCGGAGCCGGGCCCCTGCCTCACGCCGCCGTGCTCATCCGCCTGGCCCAGGCCCGCCTCGCGCAGTGCGACCACTCCGTGGATCGGGGCGAAGCGGCCATGCGCGCCGCCCAGGCCTACGCCGTCGCGCTCGACTGCCTCGGCCGGCTCCGCGCCGGGGGCGGCCTGCAATCGAGCCTGGGAGACCGGGCCACCCGCCTTCGCCTCGACGCCGCGGACCGCCTGCTGGCGCTGGGCGACAGGGCTGCCTAGCGCTGCGCGACTGGGCTGCCTAGCGCTGCGCGACAGGGCTGCCTGGCGCTGCGCGACTGGGCTGCCTGGCGCTGCGCGACTGGGCTGCCTGGCGCTGCGCGACAGGGCTGCCTGGCGCTGCGCGACTGGGCTGCGTAGTATCGTGACCTCCCGCGTGGGGAGGTGACGATGGCAGAGCGAGACTTGGAGGAGGCCGGGAGCGGGTTGCTTCGCGCGGCCCTCGCGGTCGCCGAGCGGCATCTTCGGGCCAGCGCCGGTCCCGAGAAGGAGGGCGCGCTGATCCGCGCCGCGCTGCATGTGCGGGGCGCCGATGGCTACCGAGCCCTGGTGATGGTCGATGCCCCTGGCTCGCACCTGGATCGAGATCCCGGCGAGCTGGGCGTCTCGGCCTCGGCCTGGGAGATGGTGCGACGCCTCGATCACGCCGTCACCGTCGACGTCAACCTGGGCGAGGTCCGGGCCCTGGGCCAGGAGGGCGACCCCGCCCAGCTGCTCCCGGGCATGACGATGACCGGCGAGAGCCAGGAGCTCTACCTCGGCCACGGCACGACCCACCTGCTGGCCCTGCCTGTCCGCCACGAGGGTCGCCCTCAGGGGATGGTCACCCTCGAGCTGCGCTGCATGGCGAGCACCGGCGCGCCGATGCAGGCCTGGATCGGCGCCGGACCCGAGATCCAGGCCGGGCTGGACCGGGACTTCCCGGCCCTGCTAGACGCCGCCGGCACGCCCCGGCCGGAGGTGGCCGATCCCGGGCTGCCGGTGGTGGGACGCCGCATGGCCCCCGTGGTGCGCATGCTGCGGACCTTCGCGCGCGTCGACGACACCGTGCTGCTGACCGGCGACTCCGGCGCGGGCAAGTCGATGCTGGCGCGCTGGATCCACGACCACTCGCGGAGGGCCTCGGGCCCCTTCGAGCATGTCCACCTCCAGAACTACCCCGAGACCCTGGTCGACGGCGAGCTCTTCGGCTGGCACAAGGGCGCACACGACGGGGCCCGGGGCGACCGCGAGGGCCACATCGCGCGCGCTCAGGGCGGCACGCTCTTCCTGGACGAGATCGACAAGGTCTCGCTCCCCGTGCAGAGCAAGCTGCTCCACCTGCTGGAGTCCCGGGCCTGGCGGCCGCTGGGCAGCAGCGGCAAGGAGCGCATCGCCGACCTGCGCGTCATCGTGGGCACCAACGTCCAGCTCGACCTCGAGGTCGAGCAGAAGCGCTTCCTGGCCGACCTGCTCTCCCGGATCCGCACCCTGCCGGTGCGGGTCCCCAGCCTCGACGAGCGCGACGACGAGATCCGCGGCTGGGCCCAGTTCTTCCTGCGACGCAAGCACAAGCAGGAGACCGGTCGTGAGGACGCCCAGCTGTCCGAGTCCGCCCTGGCCCTGCTCAGCGGGCGCTCCTGGCCCCGCAACCTGCGCCAGCTCGACCAGGCCGTCGTGCGGGCCTGGCTGATCTGCGCCGACGTGGAAGGGCAGGGGGCGCTCTACGTCGACAGCACCTCCATGCGAGCCGCGCTGGCCTTCGACGATCGGGCCGGACAGCCAGCCCTGGACGCCGCCCTGCGGGTCGCCGCGGCCGCCTTCCGACGGGAGCTGCTGCAGCGGCGGGCCGAGGGCAGCCGGCCTCTGACCTTGGAGGACGCCGACGCCTTCCGTGGCTATGTCCTGGCCGATCTGGAGGCCCACCTCGGGCTGGACGAGGCCTTCATCGCCCTGGGCCTGGAGAAGCGGGTCAGCGGCCGCAACCACCACGCGACCTACAAGCGAGAGCTGGAGCGGGTCAAGGACCTGTGGAGCGAGAAGTAGCGGGCCTCAGCCCCCGCGGCCGACCCAGCGGCCCCGGCCGCCGCGCTCGATCAGCGCCAGGACCACGCCCAGCAACAGCAGTGCGAGCCCCTGGTGGGCGACGGCGATGGGCAGCGAGACGCCGCTGATGACGGTGGCGGCGCCCAGTGCGACCTGGCCCAGGGTCAGGCCGAGCAGCGCCCAGCTCAGGCCCCGCGTCTGTGGCGGGCCCCTTCGGAGCAGCCAGGGGACCATGCCCAGCACGACCGCCAGGCAGGCCCAGGCCAGCAAGCGGTGGGTGGCGTGGATGGGTCCGACCTCGAAGACGATGGCGGTCCAGAGGTCGGGGGAGACCGCGAAGTGCCCGGGGAGGTAGTGGCCGTGCACATCGGGGAAGCTGCGGGCGAAGGTCCCGGCGCGGCTGCCGGCCATGAAGGCCCCCCAGATGCACTGCACGAGGAGCAGGACCAGCAGCCCGATCAAGGCGAGGCGCCCGCCTGTCGCCATCGGGCGGGACTGCGGCGGGCTCGGTTCGAGCGAGAGGCGCAGCCAGAGCACGTACAAACCGACGATGAAGGCCAGCAGCAGGTGGGCGGCCAGCCGCAGGTGGCTGACCCGGGGCACGTCGACCAGCCCGCTCTGCACCATGTACCAGCCCAGCAGACCCTGCAGCCCGCCGAGCACCAGCATCAGGAAGGTCTTGCCGGCGAAGGCGCCGCGCAGGCGCCGGGTCGCCAGGAAGAAGAGCCAGGGCAGGAGCACGACGAAGCCGATCAGCCGCCCGAAGAGGCGATGGACGTACTCCCAGAAGAAGATGCGCTTGAAGTCGGCCAGGGACATGCCGGCGTTGATCAGCTGGTACTGCGGGCTGGCGCGGTACTTGTCGAACTCGAGCGCCCAGGCCTCGGCCGAGAGCGGCGGCAGCGTGCCCTTGATCGGGGCCCACTCGACGATCGAGAGGCCCGACTCGGTCAGCCGGGTGGTGGCGCCGATCATGGCCATGGCCAGCACCATCAGGAAGACCCCGGTCAGCCAGGACCGCACCCAGGGATCGGTGGTCGGCGGCTCGGGCTCGCGCATCAGCCCTCCGCGGTGGGGCGGGTCTGGGCGTAGAGCTCGAGCAGGCGCTCGTGGCCGGGCTTGCCCTCGCCTCGGCCCAGGGCGTGGATCCGAGCGGTCAGCATGGCGTTGACCGGCGTGTCCAGGCGGTGCCGCTGGGCCCGCGCGGTGATCTCGCCGTTGAGGTAGTCGACGGCCGGCGGGCGGCCGCGCTCGATGGCGGCCAGCATGGAGCTGCGCAGGCGGCGGTACTTCAGGCCGACCATCAGCAGCAGGGCGTGCTTGGCGGCCAGGGAGAGCGAGCCCTTGACCCGCCGCTCCTCCTCGGTCAGGGCCAGCCACTCCAGGTCGATGGCGCCGGCCACCTTGGGCAGGACGACCCCCTCGGCCCGGGCGACGGCAACGACCTCGCTCATCACCTCCAGCGCCAGCCGCCGGACGTGGCGGTAGCGCATCAGCACCCCCAGCCGATCGCCTCCCAGCGTGCCCAGAGAGGAGATGGCGCAGTTGATGGCCAGCTTGGACCAGCGCGCGCCGCGCACATTGTCGCTGAGCTCGACCGGGGCGAGGCCGCCGAGCAGGGCTGCCAGCCGCTCCAGGCGCGGATCGCGGCGCCCGTCCAGCCGGCCGAGGACGAAGCCGCCCTCGCTGGTGCGCTCGAAGACGCCGGGCTCGGGCATGCTGGCCCCCCAGCCGACGATGGCCCCCAGCACCCGGCCCGGGTCGCCGACCAGGGTCAGCAGCCGCTCTTCGGGGAGGCCATTGGGCAGGCAGACCAGGGCGCCGTCCGGGGCGAGCTGGGGCAGGGCCTGGCGGGCGGCGTCGAGCAGGTCGGTCGGCTGCGTGGCGAGCAGGACCAGGTCGTAGGACCCCGGGGGGATGCCCTGGGTGGCCTGTCCGGCGACCCGGCGATCGCCGCCGACCCCCCGCAGCAGGAAGCCCCGGCTGTTCACCGCCTGCACGACGGTCGGGTTGCGGGTGACGGCGACCACGTCGAGGCCCTGGGCGAGCAGGTGCGCCGCGACCGTCCCGCCGATTCCGCCACATCCGAGCACCAGCACGCGCATTCCGCAGGGCTAACCCGACGGGCGCAGCGCGCGCGCCACCCACAGCCCGATCGCGGCCGAGGCCAGCAGGGAGACCAGGCCCACCAGCAGGCCCGCGAAGAGCAGCGCCAGGCCGATCGCCAGCAGCAGGACCGGCACCCCCAGGCTCAGCAAGCGGAGGCGCGGCGGCAGGATCCGACCCAGCCCGACCACCCCGGCACCGCCGATCAGGGCGAGCCCGGCGTCGAGCTCGGGGGCGAGGCGGCGCGGCGCAGCGCCCTGCAGGAGGGTCTCGACCGCGGCGGCCTGGATCTCCGTGCCGTAGCGAGGCCCGTCGGGCAGCCGGTGGACGTCCTGGTCGAGGCCTCCCCCGAAGGCCCCGACGACGACGACCTTGCCGCGCGCCTGGGCGAAGGAGGTGCGATCGGCGTAGGCGACGAGGGGGACCTCTGCCGCGAGCGGCGGCAGGGCCAGGATCTCACCCGAGACGGCGCTGCTGAGGGGTCCCAGGCGCAGGCGATCCCCCTCCAGCGAGGGCTCGGCGCCTCCCAGCGCGGCCCCCGCCGCCAGGGTCGCAGTGTGCCAGTAGGCGGCGCCATCCGAGGCCCGGCGCCGGACCCGCACGCCGACGACGGTGTGCAGGGGGCCGATCGCGGCGGCCTCGACGCTGCCCGTGCGGGCCGCCGCCGCCAGCGCGGGGGTGCCGGGCAGCGCCGGATCGGTCAGGCCGAAGCGCACCCCCTGCACGACCGCCACGCCGCGGTCCTCCAGCTCCTCGATGGCGCGGGCGATCTCCTCGTCCACCGCGGGCTCGCTGGCCGTGAACGAGAGGTCCAGCAGCACCACGCGGGCGCCGGCATCCCCCAGGGCCCGCAGGGTGCTGGCGTGCTCGGGCCGCAGGGTGCGCGGCTCGGGCGTGTCGATGCCCAGGATCAGCGTGTTCTCGAAGGCCAGCGGGCCGCGCACCAGGCCCAGCAGCCGGTGCTGCAGCAGGGTCTCGGGCAGGGCCAGGGCGCCGCTGAAGGCCAGGACGGGCACGACCAGCAGCGCCAGCAGGCGGAGCGGGCGCCGCGGTCCAGGCGCCGTCGCGGGGGCTGGCAGCAGCGCTCCGGCTGCCTCCTCGAAGAGGCGGAAGCCCTGCAGCCGGACCCCCTCGATCGCCTCGACCCGCTGGGCGTCCTCCGCCGGAGCCGCGACCTGGGCGTAGCCCCCCGCAGCCGCCGCCCGCAGCTTGGCCGGCAGGCCGCCGACGCTGGCCACCGTCCCGTCCAGGTCCAAGCCGCCCGTGAAGGCCCAGCCCGGCGGCAGGGACCGGCCCAGCAGCGCCGCCCGGGTGGCGAGGCCGATGGCCAGGCCGATCGAGGTCCCGGTCAGCTCGGCCCGATGCCCTCGCAGCCCCCAGCGAACCCCGAAGCGCCCCGCCTCGGCCCCCAAGGCCACCGCCACCGCCACCTGGGCGGCGNNCGGCTGACCCCGTCGGGGGCCCAGACCCCGGAGCCGCCGGGGACCAGGCTGAGCACCAGCTCGACGACATGGCCTCGACCGGCCTCGTCGACGACCAGCGCCGCGACCCCGCCTCGTTCGGGCAGGGGCGTGACGGGCTGAGGAGCGGGCGCGGGCGGGGGTAGCGGCGCGGGAGGGAGAGGGGCCGGGGCCGGGAGGGCGGAGAGGCCGGGATCCCAGGTCTGGCTGGCGGCGTCGACCGGGGGCAGCGGCGGAGCCCAGCGCTGTCG
>DDSR01000448.1 GCA_002343455.1 Deltaproteobacteria bacterium UBA2385
GCCGCCGCTCCCCCCAGGGCATCGCCTGCTCCAGCTGCGCGCTCACCTGGATCAGCAGATCCTCCCGCCCCATCGCCGCCGCGAGCTGCACGCCGATCGGCAGCCCCGCCGCGCTCTGGTGCAGGGGAAGCGAGATCGCCGGCTGTCCGGTCTGGTTGAACAGTTGTGTGTTGGGCGTGCGCTCGAAGCTGTCGGCGGCGAGCTGGGCGAGCACCGCCCTCAGCGCCGGCCGGAGCGGCAGAGCCCGCAGCACCGCCAGCCCGAAACGCTCGGCCGGCTTCAGGGCGAGCTGGCCCAGCTTCACCGGCGGGTGAGCCAGGGTCGGGCCCAGGAAGAGGTCGTATTGCTGGTGGAAGGAGGCCATCCGACGGCCGGCCTCCTGCGCCGCGTCGCGCGCCTGCTGCAGCTCCAGCCCGCTCATGGTCGCCCCGACCTGCCGCAGGAACCAGGTGCTGGCCTCGAACTGATCAGCGCTGGGCCTCCGCCCGGTCCAGCGGGCCATCTCCTCGATCTCGGCGGCGACGCCGACCCCGACCTGGACCAGGTAGGCGCGGGCCAGCGTGTCGCGGTCGATCGGCAGGCGGGCCTCGTCCACTTCGTGGCCCATGGCGGCCAGGGCGGCCCCGGCCTTGCGGGCGGCCTCGGCGCACTCGGGGTCGGTCTCCTTGCCAAAGATCGAGGCCGTGACGAGGCCGATGCGCAGCCTCCCGGGGTCGGCCCCGACCTCCTGCAGCAGGGGGCGGGCGAGGGCAGGAGCCGCGTAGGGATCACCCGGCATGGGGCCAGCCATGCAGTCGAGCATTGCGGCGCTGTCCCGGACGCTGCGGGTGAGGACGCCCCACTGGACGTAGCCGCCCCAACCCTCGCCCATCTCGGGGCCCAGCGGGATGCGACCGCGGCTGGCTTTGAGCCCCACCAGCCCGTTGGCGCTGGCCGGGATGCGCAGCGAGCCTCCGCCATCCCCGCCGTGGGCCACCGGCACCGCGCCGGCCGCAACCAGGGCCGCCGAGCCGCCCGAGGAGCCTCCCGCGCTGTGGGCGAGGTCCCAGGGGTTGTGGACCGGGCCTCGCCACTCGCTCTCCGAGGTGCCCAGGATGGCCAGCTCGGGCAGGTTGGTCTTGGCCAGGAAGACGAAGCCCGCCCGCCGCAGCCGGGCGATCGCCTCGGAGTCGTGGTCGGGCACGAAGCCTTCGAGGAAGCGGGTCGAGGCCGTGAAGGGTTCGCCCCGGACGAAGCCGTCGAAGTCCTTGACCACCATCGGCACCCCCGCGAAGGGGCCCTCCAGAACCCCGCGGGCCCGCTCCCGCGCCGACTCGAACATCGGGTGGACCACCGCGTTGAGCTGCGGGTTGACCTGCTCGATGGCGGCGATGGAGCGCTCGACCAGCTCGGAACCGACGATCTCCCCCGCGGCGAGCCGCCGCGCCCACTCGGTCGCGTCCGGCGTGCTCACGCCTTGGCCTTGCGAGGCAGGGTCCCCATCATCTTGGCGATGATGCCCAGCATCACCTCGTCCGCGCCCGCCCCGATGCTGATCAGCCGGCCGTCGCGGAAGAAGCGGGCCACCGAGCTCTCCCACATGAAGCCCATCCCGCCCCAGTACTGAAGGCAGGAGTCGGCCACCTCGCGGGCGAGGCGACCCGCCTTCAGCTTGGCCATGCTGGCCAGCTTGATGACCTCCTCGCTGGCCATGCTGTTGCCCGCCTCCTTCTCGGCGACGTACAGCTCGGTCGCCCGGTAGACCAGGGCGCGCAGGGCCTCGACCTCGGTCTGCAGCTCGGCCAGCCGGAAGTGCACCACCTGGTTGGCAAGGATCGGCTGCCCGAAGGCCATCCGCTGGCCGGTGTACTCGATGGTGTCCTGGATCACCAGCTCCAAGGCCTTGATCACGTTGGCCGCCCCCCAGAGGCGCTCCTCCTGGAACTGGGCCATCTGCATCATGAAGCCGAATCCTTCGCCACCGATCAAGAAACGCTGCGGGACCCGTACCTCGTCCAGGAAGATTTGGGCCGTGTCGCTGCTCCACATGCCGAGCTTGTGCAGCTTCTTGCTGCGCTCCACACCCTTGGTGTCCATCGGGATGATGATCAGGGACTTGTTCTGGTGGGGCTTGCCCTCCGAGGTGTTGGCCAGGCAGCACATCCAGTCCGCCTGCATCCCGTTGGTGATCCACATCTTGTGGCCCGAGATGACGTAGTCCCCGCCGTCCTTGCGGGCCGTGGTGGTGATCCCGGCCACATCGCTGCCGGCCCCCGTCTCGCTGACCCCGATGCAGCCGACCAGCTCGCCGCGGATCGAGGGCGCCAGGAACTGCGCCTTCAGCTCGTCGCTGCCAAACGCAGCCAGAGCGGGCGTGCACATATCCGACTGCACCCCGATCGCCATCGCCACGGCGGGGCAGCGCACCCGGCCCAGCTCCTCGGCCACCACCACGCTGTAGCTGTAGTCCAGCCCCAGACCGCCGACGGACTCGTCCCGGTGCACGCCTAGCAGGCCTAGGGAGCCCAGCTTGGCGAAGAGCTCGTGGGCTGGGAAGATCTGCGCCTCCTCCCAGGCGTCGGCGTTGGGGTTGATCTCGGTGTCCACGACCCGCCGCACGGTGCGGCGGATGTCCTCGTGCATCTCGGTGAACGGCATGCTGTACCTCGGGTTGCCGCGATCCTAATGCGATGGACGCGCCTGGACCCGCCCGGATATGATGGGAGGTGGAGGGCTCAAGCTGTGACCATCACCACCCTGTTGCTGTTGGGGATCGGCTGTTCCGGCGGCAAGTCCGCCGTGGACAGCAGCGATCCCGGACCTGACGGCGGTGTCAGCGACGGCGGTGTCGGCGACGGGGGANNGCGATGGGGGCGGCAGCGAAGCCGTCTTCCAGGCGCCGGCCATTGTCACCGTCGAGAGCGCGACCGGCGCGCTGGTCGCGGACGGGCGGGGCTCCCTGCTGCTGGGCCTGCACGCCGTCGACGCCGCCGGCATCCCCGCGCCGGTCGACACCGACCTGGGCCTGTCCGTCTCCCTCGGGCAGCTGGGCGAGGTCCTCTGGATCGAGGACGGCAGCGCCACCGTCAGCTACACGACCGGCACCTGGCCCGGCGAAGCCGTGCTCAGCAGCGCCTCGGGCGAGCCGATCCTGGGCCTCGATCGGGTCCAGCTCACCGTCGCGCCGGGCTACACCAGCCAGCTGCACACCCATGGCAGCCTCTCCGAGCGCGAGGGCACCATGCTCAGCCACACCCTCCTGGGTGAAGAGCAGGACCTGGACGTCATCTGGTGGACAGACCACGACCACCGCTACCACCCCGATGGCTACGCCGAGTTCGAGGGCCTCGACTTCGAGCCGGCCTGGCTGCCGATGTCGAACAGCGTCCGGGTGACGGGCTGGATGCAGGACACCTCGGAGATGCGCGCCAGCACTTTCGACTCCCGCGTCACCGCCGCCTACAGTGGAAAGCGGGGACTGTACATCTATGTCCGCTCGGACGGCAGCAGCACCGCCGACGATCCCGACCAGGCATCCTGGGAGTATGTCGTCAATGACCAGACCAACTTCAAGTCCCTGCTGGGCGAGGTCAGCCTCGAGTTCTGGATCCAGCCGGCCTTCGAGGATGAAGCCGCCGAGCTCTTCATCGTCGTGCCCTTCTCGGCCAAGGGGGTGACCTCCCGCGAGGGGGACTTCCGCAAGCTCATCCTGTACCACTCGGCGACCACCTACACCTCGGACGAGTGGACCGTCTTCCAGCGGATGGACATCCACGAGGGCACCTGGTCGCGGTTCTCGGTCCAGCTCTCGGACCTGGCACGGGAGACCTGGCCCGAGCCCGGGGCCGACATGCACGCCGAGTTCATCAGCATCGTGGCCCGCAGCTACGGGGGCGCCACCGCGGGCTGGTACATCGACGAGATCCGCGCCCCAATGGAGAAGAACGGGGTGGAGCTGCGGGCGGCGCAGCGCGAGTACCTCGACACGCTGACCTCGCCCATCACCCACCACATCGGACTGGAGCTCTCGCATGTGACGGAAGGCCATGGTGGCGCCTACTGGCCGACGGACGACTTCAGCTTCATGCCCTACTCCGCGCCCGACGTCTTCCAGTTCAGCGAGGCCGTCGCCCAGATCCACTCCGAAGGCGGCATCGTCGCCTTCAACCATGTCTTCGGGGTCCTCTCCTACCTGTACAGTGAAGCCGAGCTCGACGAGCTGATCGAGGATGTGATCGACACCTTCGTCGCCTACGACATGTTCGGGGTGGACCTCCTGGAGGTCGGCTACCGGGAGCGAGGCGGCAGCCTCGAACACTTCACGGAGGTCTGGGACCGCCTGGGCTGGCAGCATGGCTTCTTCGTCACCGGCATCGGGACCTCGGACCAGCACCACCTCGACCTGGGTCGGGCGGGAAACAATTTCGTCACCTTCATCGGCGCGGCCAGCGACCAGGGCGAAGACTTGATCGACAGCCTGCGCCGGGGCCACGCCTGGTTCGGCGACCCCGACTACTTCGTCGCCAGCGACAACGTCGCCACCCTGACGGTGCCGGACCACCGGGCGGTCATGGGCCAGGTGGTCGTCGGCGCCGAAGAGCCCTGCGCCGTGCAGTTCGACTCCACGGCCTTGCAGGCGGGCTGGTCGGTGCTGGCGATCATCGACGGGCAGGAGATCAGCTCCTGGGAGGTCGGCGCCGCCGGGCCCTTCTCGGCCAGCCAGGTCGTCGATCCGCTCCAGGACCGGGTCGTACGCTTCGAGGTGCACCACCCCGACGCCGGTCCGATCCTCTACACCAACCCCGTCTACTTCGCCGAAGCGGGGACCGTCATCCCGGCCGAGCGCGCGCCTTCGCCCTGAATCTCCGCTTCACCCTGAGCCGCCGCCTCACATCCAGGCGCGAACCGCCGCGTAGAGCGGGCGCAGCGCGGGGATGTAGAGCGCCTCGGAGGTGTAGAGCAGGTAGAGCAGCCGCGCCAGGACGATCGCCGCGGTGAGCGTCCCGCTCAGGACCAGCAGCAGGCTGTCGGTCCAGCGCCAGACCAGGGGCCTCAGGGTCCCCCGCGGGCCGACCGGGTCGAAGCCCCGGGCGTCCAGGCTCTCGGCCAGGGCGCTGGCCCGCCGCCAGGAGCGCGCCACCACCGGGGCCAGCAGGCGCAGCTCCAGCCGGACCCAGGCCAGCGGGCTCCTCGCCCAGATCGGGCGGCCCCGGGCGGCGCGGGCGGCGCGCACCAGCCGCAGCTCCTCGCCGATGACAGGCAGGAAGCGGAGCGCCGTCGCCGCCATCAAGGCGACGGCGAAGGGCAGTCGAAGGCGAACCAGGGCCAGGTAGAGCCGGTCCACCGGCGTGCTCCGGACCAGGGCCAGCCCGACCAGCAACAGCCCGACGAGGCGCAGGGACTGGGCCAGGCCCCAGAGCACCCCCTCTCGCCAGAAGACCACCGGCCCGAGCACGAACAGCGGCGTGCGGGGCTCTGCCGAGTAGAAGAGGGCTTGGGAGAGGACCGTCCCCCAGATCACGCTGAGCAAGGCCAGGCCGGCGCGGGCGAGCTCTCGTTTGTTGATCGATAGACCCATGAATGGCAAGGCCATCGCCAGGGCGAAGATCAGCAAGGCCAGGGGGCGCTCCAAGGCCAGCCCCAACAGGCCGGCGAAGAGCACGAGCAGGATCCGGGCGCGGGGGTCCATCAGCCGGGCTCCCCGGCCCGCGGCGAGCCGCTCAGCACCTCGTCGGGGGTGCCCCGCTGCTCACAGAGGCCGTCTCGCAGGCGAAGCGCGCGGTTGCCGAAGCGGCGGGCCAGCTCCAGGTCGTGGGTGGCGAAGACCAGGGCGCCCTCTCGCAGCTCCTCCGTCAGGGCCGTCATCATCGCCTCGACCTGGTCATGGTCCTGGCCGGCCGTCGGCTCGTCCAGCAGCAGGACGCGAGGCCCGCAGGCCAGGGCCGCTGCGACCGCCACCCGCAGCCGCTGACCGCGGGAGAGGGCCTGGGGCGCGCGGTCGAGCAGCTCCTCGATCGACAGGGCCCGGGCCACCCGCCGCACCGTGCGCTCGACCTCCCCCGAGCGGCGCTCCTGCGGTCCGTACGCGAGCTCCTCCCAGACGCTGCTGCAGAACAGGGAGAGGTCGGGGTCCTGGGGGACCGCGACGATGCCCGGATCCGCGGTGGCGGCCAGCCGGTGCAGCAGCGTGCTCTTGCCCGAGCCGTTGGGACCGCAGACCGCCAGCCTCTCCCCCGCGCGGAGCTCCAGCGACAGCGGGGCGAGGGCGGGGCGCGCGGCGCCGGGGTAGCGCCAGCTCAGCTCCGGGAAGGAGCGCAGGACCCCGTCGGGGGGCGATGGCGTCGGGATCGGGTCCAGCGCGGCAGCGCCCGGCGGCCGGATGCCTAGCGCCGCTAGTGTACCGATGACGGCATGATCGGGCCGGAGCTCGGCCCGGGTCGCCTGGCCCACCAGCCGGCCCTCGGCCATGACCAGCACACGATCGGCCGCCTCCCAGCAGGCGGCGACGCGGTGCTCGACCATCAGGACGGCGGTGCCCTCGTCCGCGAGCTGCCGGAGGCGGGCGATCAGCTCGCGGGCGCCGAGCGGGTCGAGCATCGCCAGGGGCTCGTCCAGCAGCAGCACCGGCGCTCCGGCCGAGAGCGCGGCGGCCACGACCAGCCGCTGGCACTGCCCCCCCGAGAGGGTGCGCGGGTCCCGGCCGAGGTCGAGCTCCAGGCCCACCCGTCGCAGCAGCTCGGGGACGCGCGCCCGCATCCGCTCCGCGGGTATCCCGGCGGACTCCATCGCGAAGGCGACCTCGTCCTCCAGGCTCCCGGCGATGAGCTGGTCGCTGGGCTCCTGTCCGACGAAGCCGAGCCGCCGGACGCGCTCGCTGGGGGGGGTCCGGCCGGGGTCGACGCCGGCCACGGAGGCCTCTCCCTGGACCTCGCCGCTCCCGTGGCGCTGCAACAGGCCCGCCAACAGGCGAAGCAGGGTCGACTTCCCGCAGCCGGTCGGCCCGGTCAGCAGGCAGAGCTCGCCGGCTTGGAGCTGCAGGTCGACGTCCTGGACGGCGAGGTGGTCCGCACCCGGGAAGCGGTAGCCCAGGCCCCGGGCGCGGATCATCGCCGCACCCGGCGCAGGCTGTCGGTGAAGCCCAGGGACAGGGCGACACCGATCAGGACGTAGGCGAAGCCGGGCAAGGCCAGCATCAGCCCGACGTACCAGCCCGCCAGGTGCAGGCGGTACAGCGTGACCGAGAGCACCAGCCCGATGGCGGAGGTCAGCACGCTGGCCCCTCCCAGCGCCGCCGACAGGCGCAGGAAGCGCAGCGGGCGAGCCTGCTCCAGCCAGGCGGCACCGCGGGTCAGGCCGAACAGCCAGGCGAGGCCCTCCAGCCAGAAGACGCGGGCGCCGACGAAGACCAGGTCGGAGGGGGTGAAGCTGCCCAGGGCCAGCCCCGACAGCAGCCAGCTGGTGAGCACGAAGAGGCCCAGCGTGCCCGGGCGTGGCCGCAAGCTGAGCAAGGTGGCCAGCAGCGCGGTGCGCAGGACGTCGTCGACCAGGCCGCTGATCAGGACCGCGAAGGGGCCGAGCAGGGTGGAGAAGGCCATCGTCAGCAGCCGGCCGACCAGCCCCACGATGAAGCTGAGGCTGCTGAACAGGGCGATGGTCAGCAGCTCGCTGGTCCTGGCGCCGATGAGCCAGGCCCGAGCGCGGGTGAGCACCATCGCGCTGCCCCCCAGGGCGGCGGCGAGGCTGCCGAGCAGACCCAGGCTGGCCCAGGTGTTGCCGCGGTCGATGTGGAGCGTGCGGCGCTGCTCGGTCAAGACCTCGGGGAGGCCCAGGGGGAGCAGCTCGACCTGGACCTCGGCGCGGTCCAGGCCGGCCGCGAACAGGGCGGCCTCGTCCGCGTAGACGGGGATCGCCGCCCGGGCGCGGGTTCGGGGTGGGACCCGCAACAGGACCTGGACCGCGCCGCCCTCGGCCATGCCCTCGCGGGCCCGGGGGGCGAGCGCCGGGATCGGCCGGTCCTGCTCGTCGACGGAGCGCAACCGCAGCACCAGGTTGCGGGCCTCGTCGCCGTCGTTGGCCACGGTCACGCCCAGCCAGGCCCAGGGCGCCCAGGGGTCCCGGGCGCGGACCCCCAGCCGAAGCGCGCGCAGGCCGCGGGTCCACCAGCGGGCCGGCAGGGTGAACCGGTCGGCCGGGCGGCTGATGTCGGCCTCCCCGCTGGCTTCGGCGGGGAAGCGCAGGTCGACGATCCGCAGCTCCTCGCGGAGGCGGTCCAGAGGCAGGCTCTCGGGGACCAGCGTCGCCTCCAGCGTCTCGGCCCCGGCTTCGATGCGAAGGACGGTGCGCTCGCTCAGGCGGGCGCGCAGGCTCAGCCGCTCGCCCCGCTCGAGCAGGCCCTCCTGCTGGGCCTCGCCCAGGCGGATCCGGATCGGTCCGGGGCTCAGGGCGCGGACCTGGACGCTGACCTCGGTCGGTCGGCCCTCCAGCACGGGGACGGCCACGGTGTCGCCAGGGCGGACCTCGCGCTCGCCCTGACCGATCGGGGCATCGATCCGGACGACCATCGAGGGCAGGTCGGCGGGCACCTCGAAGCGCTGGCGGAGCGGGCCGCTGGGGCCGTCCAGCTCGGCGGTCCAGGTCCCCGATTGGCCCCAAGGCAGGTCTACGCTCAGCACGGGCACCGGCGCGGGCAGCCGTCGGCTCAGGTGGACCACCCCGTCCGGATCGCGAAGGGTCAGCCGCTCGATGCCGGGCTCCTGCTGGACGACCAGCCCCTCGGGGTGGACCTCCAGCCGCAGCGGCTCCGGCGCCGCGAGGCACCCGAACAGCGCTAGGGCGGGTCCGAAGGGGCTCAGCGCATCACCGTGACCCGCCAGGTCCCGAGCAAGCGCCCCTGCTCGTCCAGGAAGGGGTGCTCGGCCAGGGCCAGCCGCCCGTCGGGGCTCATCGCGTGCTGAAAGAAGACCGGCCCCTCGGTCGGGCAGAAGGCCCGCAGCCGCGAGGGGGCCTGGGGCTGGGTGGCGAAGACGAGGCCGCCGTACAGGTCACGTCGATGATCCGAGGAGCGGGCGCCCGCGCCCACCAGCAGCTCGTCGCCGTCGGGCGAGAGGCTGAGGCCCTGCAGCTCGTGCTCGCCCTGCCAGGACCAGAGGGGCGTGCCGTCCAAGCCATGGCTGGCGACGCGGTTCTGATCGGGGTGGGGCGCGGCCGGTCGCAGCGCGGCCGAGGACGAGCCCCAGGGGATGCGGCTGGGCGAGGTGGCGTAGAAAGACTGGCTGCCGCTCAGCGCGGCCCAGCCGACGCCGACGTGTACGGGGGCGTCTCCGGCCATCACGGGTGCGCCGGCGCCGACGCTGGCGCGCAGCGTGCCGTCCAGGCCGTGCAGCAGGACCCGGCCGTCGTTGAGCCCCAGCAGGACGGTGTCCAGGGCCTTTGAGACGCCCATCGCCTGCCAGACGGCGGCGCTCTCGAACCAGGGTCGCAGGGGCTCGGGCTTCAACGCCAGGACCGGCGACAGGCCCGCCGAGTCCAGGATCTGGACCCCTCCGACCGGCAGCTCGGCCGGCGCGGGGCGGGAGGAGCTGTGCCCGACGGCCACCAGCACCAGCTCCTTCGCTTCGTCGAGCACGGGGTGCATCAAGGTCATCTCGGCGGGCTGCTCGGGCCAGGACGCGCGGACCGCGCCGTCCGCGCCGATCCGCAGGAGCTGGGCGAGGTTGCGGCGCTCGCCCTCGAAGCCGCCCCAGCCGTGGGTCGCCGCCACGATCAGCTCTCCCTGGCCGACCGGCGCGAGGCCGAAGCCGGCGGGCAGGCTGTAGACCCCGTAGAGGTCCTCGCCCGGAGGCGGGGTCGAGCTCTCGACCCGGTCCGCGAGGCGCAGGGTCCAGCGGTCCTCCAGGGTGGCCGGGTCCAGGGCCCGCACGAAAGCATCGGGAGACTGCTCGGCGGCGTAGAGGGTGCTGCCATCGGGGGCCCAGGCGAGCGAGCGGATCAGGGCCTCGGACAGGCGCCGACGGGCGCGGACCTCGCCGGTCCAGCCGTCCAGCACCAGCAGCTCGCCGCGCCAGGTCCCGACCGCCAGCCACCGGCCATCCCCGGGAGAGAAGGCCAGGGCGGTGTCGGGCACGCCGCCGGCGGTGACGAGGGGGGCCACGTCGCCCAGCTCGATGCTCCAGACGGGGAGGCACTCGGCCTGCAAGGGGGCCGTCAGGGGCTGGCCTGCCAGGGTCAGGGCCTGGCCGGCGGTCCAGGGCTGGTCGATCAGCAGCCGGGACCCGGGCAGGGCCTGGCCGCTGAGCCCGCCCAGGCTCGCCGACCCGTCGACCACCAGCCCGTCGCGCACGAAGACCACCTCGTCCACGGCGAGGGGAGGGGGAGGTGCCGGCCGCTGGCAGGCGCTGAGGATGAGGAGGACGACCATGGCGGGCTGCCTTTCGAGGGCAGCCGGGCGCACGGCGTACCGCGCGACCGTCCACCACCCGTGGAGGATCGAGGGCGCCTTCGGGCCGGCCTCTGCTAACGCGATGGCGGACGACCAGGGGGCCGGCGGGGCCGCCTACCCCCCCCTGCGGTCATTCCGGTTAGAGCGGGGGACGTGCAGGAGCAATGGTGACCAACGAGCTACTCTCCCCCGAGCTCCTCCCTCTGATCGAGGCCCGGACCCCTCGGTACACCAGCTACCCGACGGCCCCGGTCTGGAGCGCCGACGTCCGGACCGAGGACTTCGACCGCTGCATCGAGCAGGTCCAGGCCCCCGCCGCGGTCTACGTCCACCTCCCCTTCTGCGCCGAGCAGTGCAGCTTCTGCGCCTGCAACCAGGTCGTGGCGGGACGACGGCAGGCCGGCGAGCGCTACATCGCGGCCCTCGAGACCCAGATCCGGGGCCTGGCCTTGCCGCAGGATCCCCTGCCGGTGCAGCGCATCCACCTCGGTGGCGGCACGCCCACCTGGCACACCGTCGACGAGCTCGGGCGCATCTTCGCCCTCCTGCGCGAGCGCTTCGAGCTGCTCCCCGGGGCCGACTTCGACGTCGAGGCCGATCCCGAGATCACCACCGACGAGCAGGTGGACGCTCTAGCGTCGCTAGGCGCGACCCGGATCAGCATGGGCGTCCAGAGCTTCGATGCCGGGGTCCTCGAAGCCGTCGGGCGCCCCCAGCGCGCCGAGCGCATCGGCGCCATCCTCAGCCGGGCCCGCTCCCACGGGATGCGCGGGCTGAACATCGACCTGATGTACGGCCTGCCCCGCCAGGGCCCCGAGGTCTTCTCGCGGGACCTGGACCAGGTCATCGAGCTGCGGCCCGACCGCCTCGCCATCTTCGGCTACGCCCACGTCCCCTGGCTCAAACCTCACCAGAAGCGTCTCGAAGCCTTCGGCTTGACCGACACCCAGACCCGGCTGACCCTCTTCCTGATGGCCCACCAGCGCCTGATGGCCGCCGGCTACTGGGCCATCGGCTTCGACCACTTCGCCCTCCCCGGGGACGAGATGGCCGTCGCGGCGCGCGAAGGCCGGCTGCACCGCAACTTCATGGGCTACACCACCCGCCCCGACGTCGAGCTGATCGGCCTGGGGACCAGCGCCATCAGCGAATTCCAGACCGGCTACTTCCAGCAGACCGCCAACCTCGCCCACTGGTGGAAGGCCATCGAGCAAGGCAAGCCCACCTTGGAGAAGGGCATCCTGCTCAGCGCCGACGATCGGATGCGGCAGGACCTGATCCGCAGCCTGATGTGCAACCTCCGGCTGGACTGGCAGGCGCTCGCCACCCGCTGGGGTATCGACCCGCTGGTCGACCTCGCGGTGGACCTGGAGCGCCTGCGGCCGATGCAGGAGCAGGGACTGGTGGAGATCGACCAGGCCGGCTTGCGGGTCACGACGGGCGGCCGCCTGCTCGTACGCAACATCGCCTCGGCCTTTGACGCCTGGCTTCATCGCCCGGGGGTCGAGGCCGGCCCGCGCTTCAGCGTCGCAGTTTAGCTAGCGCTGCTAGCGTTCCTAGCGCTGTTCGGTCAGCTCGGGCCAGCGCTCGCAGCGGTAGACCCGGGGGACGCGGGTGTTGATGTTGGTGAGCACCTCGTAGGGGATGGTGCCGGCCCATTCGGCCAGCTCCTCCGCTCCGATCTCCTGGCCGTCCCGCCGACCCACCAGCACCACCTCGTCGCCGTTCCAGGCGCTGTCCCAGCCGATGTCGACCATCACCTGGTCCATGCAGATTCTGCCGACCACCGGGTAGCGGCGGCCGCGCAGCAGCACCTGGGCCCGGTCCGACATCGCCCGGAAGTAGCCGTCGCCATAGCCGACGGGCACCGTCACCAGGCGGGTGCGCCGGTCCGGGGCCCAGGTCGAGCCGTAGCTGACCGGGCTGCCGGCTTCGACGACCTTGAAGTAGACCACCCGGGAGAGCCACTCCAGCGCGGGCCGGACGGCGATGGTGCGCTGCACTTCGGGCGAGGGGTAGACGCCGAAGAGCAGGATCCCCGGGCGGACCAGGTCGTACCAGGACTCGGGGAGCTGGAGCACGCCGCCGGAGTTCGCGGCGTGCCGCAAGGGGGTGGGCAGGCTGTGGCGGGGGTAGAAATCCAGGACCTGCTCGAAGCGCTCGAGCTGCAGCCGGGAGTGGGAGAGGTCGGCGGCGTCGGCGTTGGCGAGGTGGGTGAAGATGCCCTCGACCTGGACGTGCTTCAGCGAGAGCGCCGCTTCCAGCAGCTTCTCCGCGCTGTACCAGTGTACGCCCAGGCGCTCCATCCCCGTGTCGACCTTCAGGTGGACCCGGGCGCGCCGGCCCATCGCGGCGGCGCACTCTTCGACGGCGGTGAGCTTGTCCACGGAGGAGGCCGTGATGATCAGCCCGTGCTCCAGGAAGAGCGGGATCTGGCTGCCCAGGATCCCGCCCATGACCAACATGTCGACGCTCAGGCCGGCCTGCCGAAGGCGAATGCCCTCTTCCAGGTAGGCCAGGCCCAGGCAGGGCGCGCCCAGCCGCTCCATCAGCCGCGCCACCGGGACCAGGCCGTGGCCGTAGGCGTTGGCCTTCAAGACCGGCATGATCTGCACTTGCGGGCCCAGATGAGCCTGGATGGCGCCCAGGTTGTCGGCCAGGGCGTCCAGGTCCACCTTCACATGGGTGGGGCGAAGCCCGGCGTCGACGTCCAGGGTGGGCTCGTGCAGCGTCCAGCTCATGGCGTTGACTAACCCGAAGGCTCCGCGGCTCTTGCCAAGGCCGCTTCTTGCATCCATCCTCGGATCCATGCCCAGCTTCGGACTCGTGCTCTCCGGCGGCGCTGCCCGCGGTGCCTACGCCGCGGGGGTGATGCGCTACCTCTTCCTGGAGTTGCCCCGGCTCACCGGGCGGACCGCCTGGCCCCAGATCGTCACCGGGACCAGCGTCGGCGCCCTCAACGGCGTCTTCGCGGCCGCGCAGGACACCGGCGCGATGGAGCGGCTGGGGGAGCTCTGGCGGCAGATGACCATCTCGGACGTCTACCGCCTGGAGGGGGGCGGCCTGCTGCGCAGCATCCGCGCGACCTGGGCCGCCACCTCGGGCGCGGCGCTGCTGGACGCGACCCCGCTCTACGGGCTGGTGGAGCGAGAGGGGCCCTGGGCCTCCCTTCGGTCGGCGATCGGCTCGGGGAGCTGCCAGGCCTTCGTCGTCAGCGCCACCCAGGTCGACACGGGCCACAACGTCCTCTTCCTGGACAGCCGTCGGGAGGACCTCGACCTGAACCCGATGCCCCAGGTGCGGGTGGAGCGGGTGCGGATGAGCCGCGAGCACCTGCTGGCCAGCTCGGCGCTCCCGCTCCTCTTCCGCCCGGTTCCGATCGGCGGCGCCTGGTTCGTCGACGGCGGCCTGCGGCAGAACACGCCCCTGCGACCCGCGATCACGGCGGGTGCCGATCGGGTCATCGTCGTCGGCTCGACCAGCGTCGCCAGCAGCCCCACGTCGGTCCGGCACCCCGACCTGACCCCCAACATGCCCTTCCTGGCCGGCAAGACGCTCAACGCCCTGATGGCCGACCCGGTCGAGCGCGATCTTCGGACCGTGCAGAGCATCAACCGGATCATCGAGTGGGGCGAGCAGACCTGGGGCCAGGACTTCGCGCGGCGGATCGAGGAGGATCTGGGGGTTCGGCCCGTGCAGACCCTCTTCCTGCGACCCTCGCAGGACCTGGGAGTGTTGGCGGCCGAGGCCTGGAGGACCCGTCCTCCTCCCCTGCCGGCCCAGGTGCGCTGGTTGTTGTCCAGCGTGGCCGATCGGGCCAACGCGAGCGACGGCGAGTCCGATCTCCTCTCCTACCTGCTCTTCGATCGGGCCTTCACGGCCCAGGTCGAGCAGCTCGGCTTCGAGGACGCCCGCGAACAGGAGGAGGTCCTCCTCCGCTTTCTCGCCCCCCTCAATGGCCAGCCTTCCTAGGCTAGTTAGGCTGCTCCAGGAGGTCCATATGAGCAGTGAACAGCAGGCTCGGATCCAAGATGCGGCGCTGAGCATCCTGGCCAGCCACGGCGCAGACGGGCTGACCATGCGGGCGCTGGCCAAGCAGCTCGGGGTCGAGGCTCCCTCCCTCTACCACCACCTTCCGAACAAGGAGGCCCTGATCACCCTCGTCGTGCAGGGCCTGGTCGATCGACTCCCGACCGGCGCCCCCGGCCTGTCGGTGGCCGATGCGACCGCGGCTTTTGGCGAGTCGGTCACCTCGCTGCTGCGTCAGCACCCGGGTCTGGCCAGCCTGCTGGCCGAGCGCCCCGAACGGGCCCGGCTGCTGGCCGAGCGGGCCACCGGTCTGCTGGACAGCCTCTGCGCCGCGGGCCTCGACCCGCAGCAGGCCCAGCTGGCCATCCTCGACCTCTCCTGGCTGCTGATCGGGCGCGCCTGCTGGGGGCACTCCGACGCCAGCCTGGGCGCCTCCACCTTGACGGCGCTGGTGCAGGCCTATCCGGCGGCCTGGTCCGGGCCTGCGCCGGTCGAAGCAGCCGCAGACCCGACGCCCGCGCCGGAACCAGCTCCGGCCCCAGCCTCCGCCCCGGCCTCAGCCCCGGCCTCGAGCGCGAGCGCGCCGCGCCCGGCGGCGACGCCCGCTCCCACCGCTCCCGCCGCTTCCGCCACCGATCAGGCGCGGCGGACCGGGATCGCCGGCCGGCTGCTGCGTCGGGCGGGCCACCTGCTCGGCGGCGACGACTGAGCCGACCGGTCCCCTCGACCGCGTGGTGCGCCCCGCCGCCGCGGGCGGGAGGGAGCCGGCGAGGCCCCAGCCCCCCGCTGTCTCCGATTAGTTTCCCATGCCGCCG
>DDSR01000247.1 GCA_002343455.1 Deltaproteobacteria bacterium UBA2385
AGCTCGTGGTAGCGCCGCTCCAAGGCCTGGGCGCGGGCGATCTCGGCCTGGTCCGCGGCGGTGGCGGGCGAATCGGGCAGCTTGCCGGCGATGCGGTCGAGCGTGGCGCGGCTGTCGGCCAGGGCCTGCAGGAAGACCTGCACCCGGGCGAGGCTGCCGGTCGGGTCGACCTGGGCGGCGGTGCCGTAGGCGCGGGCGGCCTGCTCGGCGAGGGCCTTCCAGCCCGTGGACCAGCCGGCCTTGATGTCGGCCCANNNNGCTGTCCCCGCGCGGGGACACTCGTACCCAGGCTTCGCCGCGGATCATCGCCACCCCTCCTCGCAGGCCTCGCAGCCGAGCATCTCGGCCACGTCCCGCTCATCGGCCCAGCCGACGTTGGGCGCCGGCAGCAGGAAGCTGTGGTCGGCCGGCGGTCCCACGGGCCCAGGCAGGGCCTTGGGCGCAGGCCCAGGCCCAGGCGTGGGCGCAGGCGGCTGGGCCTCCCGCGCGCGGAAGAGGCGGATCGGACCTCCGCGCGGATCCCGACGCTGGAACAGCGCGGCGAGCGGCCCGCGGCGCTGAGGCTGCCCCTCCTGCGGGCCGTCGATGGCCTTCTTCGCGGCGCGGATCATCAGCGGGGCCAGCAGGGGCGCCACGCCGAACTCGGTGCGGGTGACCGCGTCGGGGATCTCGGCGACCAGGTAAAGGCCGNNGCGGAGGTGGCGGCCCATGCGGACGTTGGGTCCCCAACCGGCGGGGCTCGCGGGGGCGGCCTGCCGGACGGCGCGGCGGGTCTGGGCCTTGGCGCGCACCCGCTGGGTCGCGCTCCGCACGCCCTGGCCCAGGCGGCGCAGCGGGCGGAAGGCGCCGATGCCCTCCATCTCGCCGTCGAGGTCCTGCTCCATCTGCTCGTCCAGCTCGGACCATTCGGCGTCGAGGACCTGCGGGTCCTCCTCCGGCCAGTCCATGGGCGCGGGCTCGAGCTGGGCCTCGTCCTCCCAGGGATGCTGGGCGCCGGGCATCGCGGACGCTGCGGCGCCGCGAGGCAGCGCGGCCCCACCCCCGCGCGACAGGGCCCGCGCGTTGCGAGGCGAGGCGGCCTTCCGGGACACCTTCTCCTTCTTGCGGCGGACGCGGCGCAGCTTGCGCTCGCCCCGGCGCTCCCTCCGAGCCCCGCGGCGCTCTTGCCGGCGCTCGCGGCGGGCGGCGCGCTCCTCGGGGCCCTCGAAGCCGGCGAAGTCGTCGGCGCCCTCGATCTCGTCGATGGGAATGGCGGCTTGCAGGCGCATCAGGCGGTCCTCCAGGAGCGTTCGGGCTGGACCTGCGCTTCGGCGCGGGCCGTCCAGCGCTGTCTCACGAGCGGGTCGATGCGTCCGCCGTTCATTCCGAGGCGGGCGCTGGGGTCATCGCGGAACCAGGTGCGGCCCACGCGGTAGCGGACGATGCAGTGGTACAGACCCGGAGCGTCGGGTCGGCTGCGGGTGGTCAGCATCACCTCGGCCGGGATGGTGGCGAGGCCGGCACGGCGGGCCTCGGCGTGGCCCTCCTCGCCCGGTCGCAGCGCGTTGGCGCCGCGGGCGAGCAGCTCGCCGGCCCGCGCCGCGGCCAGGCCGTCGCAGTCCTCGTGGCCCTGGGCGAGCATGTTGAGGTAGTCGCACCAGGTCTCGTCGAGCTCCCGGCGGTAGACCACGCCGGAGTCATACAGAAGAGGCAGCTCGGGCTGGGCCCGCACGATGATGGCGTTCTCCTGCGCCAGCCAGTTCAGCAGCCGCAGGGCCCCGCGCTCGTCGAAGGCGAGCTTGACGGCGATCTTCATCAGGCCGCCTTGAGCAGCAGCCGGAAGGGGCCGTCGCTCGCCAGGACGACCTTGGCGGTGTGGTTGGGCAGGGTGCCGCCGCCGAGCACGGACCGGGCGCGTACGAAGGGCCCGAGCGCGGTGATGGACTTGAACTCGCCGCGGTTTCCGTCGGCGGTGAGCTGGGTCATCGTCGCGACCTCGACCCAGTTGGTGCCGTCGGGTCCGGTCTCGATCTTGATGTCGGTCGTGGGGCTGGTGGCGCCGCCGGCCTGGGTGGCGAAGATGAAGACGCGGAAGCCCTGGTTGCTGTCGACCTGGCCGTCGCCATCGGCGGGCACGACCGCGTAGACGGAGCCGGTCTGCGAGGCGTTCTTGGTGTCGACGAACTGCAGGAGGCTGGCGGTGTGACGGTGTGCGCTCATTGGGCTTGCTCAGAGGGAGAGAGTGAAAACGGCGCGCCAGGCGCTGGCGCCGCTGGGGTCGATCTGGACGGTGCGGGCGCCGCCGATGGGCACGCCCTCGGTGGGCTGCTGGTCGCCGGGGACGGAGGCGCGCAGGACCGCGAGGCCGTCGTAGACCAGGACATAGGTGGTGGAGAGCTGGCTCTGGTCGGCCATCTCGACGCGCACGCGGCGGGCGAAGGGGGGGATGGGGATGTCGACGGCCACGCCCTGCTCGTCGCTGAGCCCGGTGGTCTCCCACTGGTTCTCGGTGACGGCGTAGGCGTCGGCGACGGTCACCCCGACGCGGTTGGTGGCGTCGGCGAGGTTGCCCGCCCGGATGCGGAGCCCGCGTGCGTACACGCAGACCCGCGCCGAGCGGGCGACGGTGATCTTGCACTCGGCCCCGGCGCCGCTGCCGGCCGACCAGGCGAGGTGCAGCTCGAAGGGCAGATCCGACCGGCTGAAGGCCTCGACGATGCGCCAGGTGGCGGCGGGGGCGTCGGCGTCGAGCAGGGGCAGGAGCTTGAGCTCCCCGGTCCAGGCGGGCAGGTCCCGCCCGTCCGACCGGGTGCTCAGATCCGTGTCACAGCTCGCCGTCGCCACCGTTCACCTCCCGGACGTGCCGCCGGCCTCAGCAGGTCGGGCTGACCGGCTTCTGGCCGATGAGGGTGACCGCGAAGTCGCCCGCACCGGTCAGGCTGCCGTTGACGGTGATGTCCAGGCCCGCGCGCAGGCTCTGGCCCTTGAGCAGTCCGCGGAGCAGGCTGGTCGAGCCGAAGACGGACACGTCGATGCCGTCGCTGCTGGACCAGACCACCCGGTCGCCGAAGAAGATGCTGGTCACCTTGGCCCCGGACGCCGACCCGGTGAAGGTGATGTCGTGGGCACGGAAGTGGTGCTGCAGGCGCAGCTTCACGCTGGCCGAGCCGGCCGCGGCGAGGGTGTCGGTGCTGCTCACCGCGGTCATGCCCCACTGCATCTTGCTCCCCTTGCGCTTGCCGCGGGTGGTGCCGAGCTTCCGCTTGATGCGGTCCTCGCGCTTGTTCAGCCGGCCCAGGCGGCGGTTGAGCCGGCGGCGGCGGCGGTCGCCCCGGGCCCCGAAGTCGTCGGACCCGACATCGTCGCCTTCGAAGTCGCCGTCCCCCTCCAGCTCGTCGCCGAAGTCGAGGTCGCCTTCGAACTCGTCGTCGTCCTCGTCGTCCTCTTCGTCGTCGTAGTCGTCGTCCCCGTCGAAGTCGTCCTCGCCGAAGCCGACGCCCGAGAAGCCGCCGCCACGGCGGAGGCTGTCGGTGTCCACGGCGAGCTCGCCGGTGCGGGGGTGACGGAAGACGCGGGCGTAGCCAAGGGAGGTCAGTCGTGCGGCCATGGTGGTGGTCCTTTTCGGATGGAGTCAGGGGGAAGGGTGGGAGTCGGTGAAGGGGGGATCAGCTCTCGTCGTCCTCGGCGTCGTCCTCGGCCTGGGCGCGCACGAAGCGGCCCCCGCCGCGGCGAGGCATCGGTCGGCCCATGCCGCCCCCGCGCCGACCGCCGCCGCCGCCGCCGCCGCCGCCGCGCCGCATCCCGCGCCCGCCTCCGCGGCGGCCGAGCTCCTCGTCACCTTCGGTGGCCTCGGGGGTGAGCAGCACCTCGCGCTGCGGGCCGGCCAGCAGGGGCTCGGGGAAGAGGCTCGGGCCGGCCAGCATCGGGCGGCCCTGCATGGTGACGACCGTGGGCATCGGGGTCACCGCCGGGGGCGGCACCACGCCGGCCTTCTTTTCGGCGAGGGTCCGACCGGCGTTGCGGGCGACCGTCGCGAGCCAGGAGCCCATGACGCCATTGCCCAGGGACAGGACGTGGGCGCCGGCACCCTTCTGGCCGGTCATCGTCTGGTACAGGCCGTAGCCCTGGGCCAGCAGGCCGACCGGCGCACGCAGGTCGACGCTGCCCATCTTCATCTTGTCCTCGCCCAGGTAGCCCTCGGCCAGCGAGGCGAGGAAGAGCGAGCCCTGGGTCTCGGCGGTGTGGAGGACCAGCGTGCCGGTCTCCATCATCGCTTCCTTGGAGGTCTCGGCCTTCTTGCTGAGGTTCGCGATCTTCGTGACGGCCTGGCCCAGCGCGCTCTGCGCCTGCTTCTCGCTGACCTTGCCGCCCTTCATCGCGTTGGAGAGGGCCGTGGTACCGGTCTTGCTCACCATGTGTGGGTTCCTTCGGGAGAGGTGGAGGGAAAGGGGGTGGAGACAGGGGGTCCGAGGACCCCCGCCTCCGGGTTTCGGCGCCCCTCGCGCCGCGTCCTCGAAAGCCATCTACGCATGAGAATTGGCATTGGCACAGCACTTCCGCTGGCCATGCCGGCCGCGGGACGGACGGGGTCCCACGCGGCCAATCCGCCCGCGAGAGGCCCAAAACTGCGGCGAGCGCGGCCGGTGCCCGCGGCGAGCGCGGCCGGTGCCCGCGGCGAGCGCGGCCGGTGCCCGCGGCGAGGGAGGCCAGCGCTCGCGGCCAGTGAACAGACCGGGTGCGGCCAGGGTTCGTGGCCGCACCAGAATGGGCGCGGCCAGCGAATGCGCTGGTCTCCGGCCCTTCTTCGGGGCAAGGTGATGGGGCGACAGCGAAGGAGGACCGTGGCCCGTGCACGGCATGTCTACGAGGGATTGGACGAGATCGCCGAGCGCCTGCGCCGCAACGCGCCGGACATCGGCTACATCGTCCTGGTCGACCGCACCGACCGGCGGACCAACGAGACGCTTGGCCGATTCGACTTCGACGAGAGCTCGGCCCTGCCCTGGCTGAGCGAACCGGAGGACGCCGCTCCCGAAGCCGACGGCGGCTACCGGCGCCTGTTCCTGGACACCGACCCTGGCGAGCCGGGCGACCCCGACTCGCCCGACGACGACGACACCGACCCGTCCGAGGAGGACGACGACGACGACCGGGAGGTCGCGCCCACCTGGTCGCCATCAGACCGGGGCCCCATCCCCATGCGCTTCATCGCCGACGCCGCGGTGCGCTGGATCAAGGACCTCGCCGCCCGCTGCACCGTGGGCGAGCGCTTCCGCCGCTTCCGCATCAAGGTCTGCTCGCCCAAAGGTCATCGGCAGATCGACAGCGGCCAGTTCGTCTGCCGCAACCTCGCCTACGAGCACACCGTCGAGGCCGCCGACGAGGCCATCGCCGACCTGCGCATCCCCGAGCCCGATCTCGATCGTGCCGAGCGCGCCGGCATGGCCAAGGGCATCCAGGCCCTGGGCGACTACTACGCCCAGTGGGGCCAGATCGTTCTCGGCAGCATGGGCCAGCTCCAGCACGTCAACAACGCCATGCTCTCCCGCCTGCACGTCCAGCTCAGCGAGTCGCGGGGTCAGGTCGACGAGCTCGTCGCCGCCATGCTCGAGTCGCGCATCGCGGAGGCCCGGCTGGACAACCAGCGCAAGTCCGACGAGACCGCGGCCGACGCCCGCACCCTGCTCGCCCAGCAGGCGCTCCAGCAGCTCGGCGACGCCGCCAAGGCCTTCCTCACCGCCAAGGGCGTCAACCCCGAGATGGCCGATGTACTGGGCGCCATCGGCCAGAGCCCCGAGCTCGTCCAGACCCTGACCGACCCTGACGTCAAGGCGCTCATGCAGGACCCGACCAACCTGCAGGCCCTCGCCGGGATGCTCAAGCAGGCC
>DDSR01000030.1 GCA_002343455.1 Deltaproteobacteria bacterium UBA2385
GAGACCAAGGATCACCTCAACTGGAGCCTGCTGGAGCATGTGTCGAAGCACGGCTCCCACGAGCTCAAGAAGGCGCTCGCCGAGCCCGTCTCCAAGGTGATCACCCAGGAAGCCCACCACCTCTTCCACACCCAGGGCTGGACGCGCGAGCTCTGGATCAAGCAGCTGGGCTTCCCCGCCGCCCTGCCGCCTCCCGAAGAGGTCAAGGCGGTCGAGACGCAGATCGGCGCTGGCCGCGCCGAGCAGCAGCGCGACCGCTACACCTGAGGGGCCCCTCCCCTCCCCTCGCGGCCCTTGATCCAACGTTCATGTCTCCATCGTTCACATGAGGTCAGCCCAGATGCCCACGTCGACCAGCGGTAGGCCCACTCCACCCCGCGGCTCCCGTCACCCCGCGGAGACCCACCAGCCCGCCGAGGGGGAGGAGGACCGGCTGACCACCAACCATGGGACCCCGGTCAGCGACAACCAGAACTCGCTGCGGGGAGGAGGCCGCGGCCCGTCCCTGCTCGAGGACTTCATCCTCCGCGAGAAGATCCAACACTTCGACCACGAGCGCATCCCCGAGCGCATCGTCCACGCTCGCGGTTCCGCTGCCCACGGCTTCTTCGAGCTCACCGAGTCGCTGAGCCGCTACACCACCGCCCGCGTGCTGACGGAGGTCGGGGCAAGGACCGAGGTGTTTGCCCGGTTCTCGACCGTGGCGGGCAGCAAGGGCTCCAGGGACACGCCCCGAGATGTGCGCGGCTTCGCCGTGAAGCTCTACACCCGCGAGGGGAACTGGGACCTGGTGGGAAACAACATCCCGGTCTTCTTCATCCAGGACGCCATCAAGTTCCCCGACCTCGTCCACGCCCTCAAGCCCGAGGCCGATCGAGGCTACCCCCAGGCGGCCTCTGCCCATGACACCTTCTGGGACTTCATCGGCCTGATGCCCGAGTCGATGCATATGATCATGTGGGCCATGTCCGACCGCACCCTGCCACGCTCTTTGCGAATGATGGAGGGCTTCGGCGTCCACACCTTCCGCTTGCTCAACGCGGACGGCGCGTCCACCTTTGTCAAGTTCCACTGGCGCCCCAAGCTGGGCCTCCAGTCGACCCTGTGGGACGAAGCGGTCAAGATCGGCGGCGCCGACCCGGACTACCACCGGCGAGATCTGTTCGAGTCCATTGAGGCCGGCGCCTTCCCCGAGTGGGAGCTGGGGGTGCAGCTGCTCAGCCAGGCCCAGGCCGACGCGCTGCCCTTCGACATCCTCGATGCCACCAAGCTGATCCCCGAGGAGCGCTTCCCGCTGCGCATCATCGGGCGGATGGTCCTCGACCGCAACCCCGAGAACTTCTTCGCCGAGACCGAGCAGGCGGCCTTCATGCCCACCAACCTGCCCCCGGGGATCGACGTCTCCGATGACCCGCTGCTCCAGGGCCGACTGTTCTCCTACCAGGACACCCAGCTCTCCCGCCTGGGCTCGGTGAATCACCACCAGCTGCCGATCAACCAGCCCAAGGGCTGTCCGTTCCACAACATGCAGCGCGATGGCCATATGCAGACCATGACGCCATCGGGCAGGGCCAACTACGAGCCCAACAGCCTGGATCAGGCCGGCGAGCCGCGCGGCCCGCGCGAGGATCCCAAGGGAGGCTTCCGCAGCTTCGCCCAGCCGCTCGAAGGCGAAAAGGTGCGCCTGCGGGCCGAGACCTTCGCCGACCACTACACCCAGGCGAGGCTGTTCTTCCGCTCGCAGACGCCGATCGAGCAGGCGCACATGACCAGCGCCATGGTCTTCGAGCTGTCCAAGGTGACCCTGGAGCATGTGCGCCTGCGGGTCATGGCCAACCTTCAGAACGTCGACGAGGAGCTGTCCAGGCGAGTCGCGGGCGGTCTGGCCATGGCCCTGCCGGAGCCGTCCGAGCCCGCCTCTGCGCCCTTCGAGATGCCCGAGTCCCCCGCGCTGCGCACCGTCGGCAAGTACCCGGACAGCCTGGAGGGACGCGCCGTGGCGATCCTGGTCACCGACGGGGCCGACGGCGCCGTGTTGCACGCCCTGCGCGAGGCGATCCGGGCCGAGTGGGCCATGGTCAAGGTGATCGCGCTGAGGATCGGAGGGGTCACCCTCAACGACGGCACCCAGCTTCCGGCCGACGGACAGCTCGCCGGCTCCCCCTCGGTGCTCTTCGACGCTGTCTCCCTGCTCGTCTCCGAGAGCGGCTGCGCTGAGCTGCTCAGGGAGCCCGCCGCGATCGACTTCGTCTCGGATGCATTCGTTCACCTCAAGGCCATCGGCTTCACCGCCACTGCCCAGCCGCTGCTGGACCGGTGCGGGGTCCAGCCCGATCCGGGGGTGGTGGACCTGAAGGACGGGGCCGCCGGCTTCTTGAACCCCGCCCGGACGCGCCAGTGGGGACGCGTTGTCTAGCACCTTCGACGAGCTCGACGACTCGGTCGTACCCCGGGTCATCGAGGCGCTGAGCCTGCAGGTCCGCCTGCAGATCGAGCTCCTCCGGGCCGAGGTCGACCGCGACCTCTGGGCCCTCGGCAAGCGGCTGATCCCTTTCGGCGTGGCGCTTCCCCTGGTCGCACTGGGCTATGTCTTCTGTTCGATTGCTGGAGCGCTGGCGATCGCCGCCCTCATCGCGCCCGTCGACCTGGTGCTGGGCCCGGCGCTGGGCACCGCGATCATCGGCTTCCTGAACCTTGCGCTGGGCAGCGGGATCACCCTGCTCGCCGCGCGAAAGATGATGGAGAGGGAGCCATCCTCTCACAACTCCTGGAGCAGCAATGACGAATGAACGTGTGATCATGGTCCATGGCTCGTCGCAGGACCGCCGGGTCGAAGAGGCCCACGCGCGCCTCCAGCGAGCGCGGCTGCACACCCGCGACACCATCGCCGACATCCGCCACGAGGTCGCAGAGCGCGCGGATCTGCGGCGGATGGTGCGAGCGAGGCCCGCGCTCATCCTGGGGCTGGCCTTCTTCGCCGGATTCCTGCTCGCTCATCGCCGCTAGGGCCCCCCGCCCTCCTCTCCCACAGACCACCACCGGAGCCCACCATGGACGTCAGCCAGAACCACACCCCACCTCTCTCCCGATCGATGGACGCGCCCTTGGATCCGCAGGTCGACGCGGAGGCCGAACCCACGCTGCTCGGCCGCCTGAACGAGCGGACCCTGGAGGTCGTGCGAGAGCGGCCCATCGTCTGCATGGTCGGCGCGCTCACCGTAGGCTTCGTGGTCGGCAAGATCGCGTCGCGATACTGACCATGAACCCGCTTCAACGCCAAGGTCGACAGCTGCTCGAGCAGGTGCGTCAACACCCCTACCAGGCCCTCCTGGTAGCGGCGGGGGTCGGGTACATCCTCGGCGGTGGACTGTTCACTCGCCTCACCTTGACCGCGCTCACGGCCGGGGTCCGCCTGGGGGCCCTCCCCGTCGTGCAGCGACAGCTCCTCGGCGTCGCCGACTCGGACTCCGACTCGCATTCTCTCGACGCGCACTCCCTCGACACGCACTGAC
>DDSR01000488.1 GCA_002343455.1 Deltaproteobacteria bacterium UBA2385
GCGCTGGCGCTGGCCCCCCGACAGGCGCATCCCCAGCTCGTCGAGGCGGGTCTGGTAGCCGTGGGGCAGGGCCTGGATGAAGTCGTGGGCGTTGGCCACCCGCGCGGCGGCCTCGATCTGTTCAGGCGTGGGCTCCTCTCCCGGGGGGGCGCCGAAGGCGATGTTGGCGGCGACGCTGTCGTTGAAGAGGAAGCCCTCCTGGCTGACCAGGGCGACGGCCTGCCGGAGGCTGGAGAGGCTGAGCTCGCGCAGATCGAGGCCGTCCAGGGTGATGCGGCCGCCGCTGGGGTCGCGGAAGCGGGGGATCAAGCTGGCGACGGTGCTCTTGCCCGAGCCGCTGGCGCCGACCAGGGCGACCATCTGTCCAGGTCGGACCTCGAAGTCGATGCCGCGCAGCACCGGTCGGCCGGGCTCGTACTCGAAGTCGACCTGCTGAAAGCACAGGGTCGGGCGCTGGCGGGGGGCGGGCGAGGTGCCGGTATCGGGGACGGAGGGCTGGGTGTCGAGCACGGCGAAGACGGCCTCGGAGCCGGCCAGGGCGCGCTGGGTGAGGCTCTGGATCAGGGCGATGCCCTTGAGCGGGTCGTTGACCAGGGCGATGGCCAGCATGAAGCCGACCAGCTCGCCGGCGCTGAGCTCACCGGCGAAGACCTGCTGGCCTCCGACCAGGATGCAGGCGGCGATGCCGATGCTGGCGATCAGCTCGACCACGGGTCCGGGCACGAGCTGGGCGGTGAAGACCCGCAGCTGCAGGCGGCGCTGCAGCTCGTTCTCGACGTCGAAGCGCTCCTGGCGGCGGGCTTCGCCGCTGTTCGCCTGGACGGTGCGGATTCCGCTGAGGGTCTCGGCGCTGGAGGCGGACAGACCGGCCATGTTGTCCAGGCTCTGGCGGCTGCTCTGCCGCAGGCGCTTGCCGAAGCGGTCGATCGGCAGGGCGACGAAGGGCAGCAGGACGATCGCCACCAGGGTCAGGCGGGCGTTCATATGAAAGGCGGCGCCGAGCAGGACCAGCAGGGTGAGCGGCTTCTGGACGGCGGTGACGATGCCGGAGACGCCGTACTGGATGTTGCCGACGTCGTTGACGAGGCGGGCGAGGCGCTCGCCGAGGGGGTGGGCCTGGTGCCAGCCGGCGTCCAGGCGGAGGTAGTGTGCGAAGAGCTCGCGGCGGAGCTGGGTGACGACGGCCCAGGCGACGTTGCGGGTCAGCAGGCCGCGGCCGACGGTGATGGCGCCGTTGATGGCGTACAGACCGACGAAGGCGAAGGGGAGGGTGGCCAGGCCGGCGGCGTCGCGGGCGATCAGGACCTCGTCGAGCACGCGCTGGACGAGGAAGACCAGGGCGCCGGGGACGAGGGCCTGGACGCAGAGCAGGACCAGGGCGAGGGCCAGGGTGGCGCGATGAGGCCAGAAGTAGGACAGCAGGCGGCGAAGCGGGCTCATGGGGTGGCCCCGAAGGCGTAGACCTGCCAGCGCTGGACGAGGACGGACTGGTCGTGCCGCGGGCCGTCCAGCCAGGCGCTGACGGCGTGGGGGCCGTCCAAGCGGGGGAGGTTGGGGCGGCCGGTCGACCAGGGGCGGACGAAGAGGCCGGCGCTGTCGGCGGGGGGTGCGCCGATGTGGGGGGCGAGCCCGGCGTAGAAGCGGATCCAGGCGGCGTCGGCCTCCTCTTCGCACCAGACCTGGGGCACTCCCCAGGCGGCGACGCTCTCGCCCAGGATCCTGCCTCCGACGAAGGCGGCGCGGGGGTCGGGATCGAGGGAGACGAGGGGCTGGAGGTGGTGGGCGGCGAGGCCCAGGCTGAGGAGCAGGCCCGGCCCCGCGGCCAGGCCCAGGGCGCTCTGCCAGCGCAGGCTGGCGCGGCTGAGCGAGAAGAGGGCGCTGAGGGCGGGGATGGCCATCAGCTCGGGCATGGCGAAGGCGAGGGCCAGCAGGGTGGCCAGCCAGGCGCCCACGAAGGCGAGGAGGTCGGCGCGCTCGCGGGGGCGGAAGGCGAGGCTGGCCAGCATCCAGGCGGCGGCGGGGATGGAGGCGAGGCCGAGCTGACGGATCAGGCCGAGGCTGGCGTCGAGGGAGGGGGGCTGCCAGAGGGGGAGGCTGGTCAGGATGGCGCCGGCGCAGAGTCCGGCGAGGGTGTACCAGGCCCGGTGCAGGGTGTAGAGCGAGGCGGCCCAGAGCGCCGCGACCAGGGGGGTGGCGGTGGCGGTGAAGCCGAGCAGGCCGAGGCCAGGGGCGGCGAGCAGGGCCAGGGCCAGCAGGCGCGGGTGGCGGGAGGCCCGCAGCAGCAGGCCGAAGGTGGCGGCGGCGAGCAGGGTGGGGAGGACGCGGAGAGCCAGCTCGGGGTCGAGGGGGAGCGCGGTGCCGAGCTGGGCGAGGGCGCCAGGGAGCCAGCCGACGGGCGCGCAGTCGAGGTCGGCGGGGGTGGCGCAGGCGAGGGTCAGGGCCTCCTCGGCGCTGAGGTCCAGGCGCGCCGCCAGCAGCAGGCGACCTGCCAGCAGTAAGAGCAGCGTGCAGAGCGCGATCCTCATGGGGCAGACAGGGGAGACGTGAAGAGAGGGCGGGCGACCTCCGCCATGCGGGCGGCGGCGCCGGGGGTGCCGAGCGCGCTGAGATCGATGGGCTGGTGCTCGGGGAGGGCGAGGAGGGCGCGGGCGAGGCGGTCGGGGTCGAGCTGCTGGAGGTGCTCGGGGACGACCTCGGGGGCCTTGCCGCCGGCGGCGATGTCGGCGAGGACGTTGGGCATGGCGAGGTGGTGGACGTCGCGGACGAGGGCGCGGCCGATCCACCAGGTCAGCGGGTGGACGCAGTGGGCGACGACCATCGGCAGGCCCAGCACGGCGAGCTCGAGGGTGACGGTGCCGGACTTGCAGAGGGCGCCGCGGCAGCGGGAGAGGGCGGCGACGTCGGGCACGGGCTGCACCCAGTCGGGCAGGCCGGGGGGAGGGGTGGGGCCGGCCAGCAGGAAGCGCGCGCCCTGGCGTTGGGCGCGGAGGCGCTCGGCGGCCTTGAGGAAGGGGCCGAGGTGGCGGCGGCGCTCTTGCGGGCGCGAGCCGGGGAGCAGGGCGTAGAGGAGGGGGTCGACGGTGGCGGGGTCCCGGCGGGGCAGGCGGTCGAGGACGGGGTGGCCGGTGAAGACGGCCTGGAAGTCGGGGGCCTGGACCTCGCTGTAGAGGGCGGGCTCGAAGGCGAAGAGGCAGCAGAGGCGGGTGAAGCGGGCGGCGACGGTGTGGACGCGGGCGCGGCGCCAGGCCCAGACCTGGGGGCTGACGAGGCCGATGACGGGGATGCCGCGGGCCCGGGCGTAGGCGGCGAGGGGCAGGTTGAGGTCGGGCGCGTCGACGACCATCAGGGCGTCGGCACCTTCGTCGAGGGCGTCGAAGAGGGCGCGTCGGGCCCGCCGGACCCGAGGGAGGTGGCGCAGGACCTCGGCGAGGCCCATGACGCTGAGATCCTCGACGGGGGCCACCTCCCGCACGCCGAGCTGCCGCAGGGCCGGGCCGGCGATGCCGGAGACCCTGAGCTCGATGCCGGCGAGCTCGACCTGCGCGCAGAGCACGCGCAGCACCTCGGCGGCGAGGCGGTCGCCCGAGGCCTCGGCGACCGAGACGAGCAGGCGGGGGCGGCTCACGAGGCTCCGCGGGAGCCTTCGGGCCCGACCGACCACCAGCTCATCGCCGGGGTGGTGAAGGCGTGGACGGCCTCGCCCCGAGCGTCCACCGCGATGAAGCCGGCCTGCCAGCCGCGGCGGCGCATCTGGGTCACCAGGCGGTCCCGAGCCTCGGCCAGGCTGAGCCCGCCCTCGACCAGGGCGACGAGCCGGGCGGCGATGGCGCCGTCGACGATCTGCTCGCCGACGCCGGTCAGGCTGACGGCGGCGACGGCGTTGGCGTAGGTGGCGGCGACGGTGGGGGTGTCCGAGACCCGGCCGACGGCCTCCATCCCGCGCCCGCCCGTGCTGGTGGCAGAGGCCAGGTGGCCCCGCAGATCCAGGGCGACCGCGCCGACCGTGCCGCCGAGGCCGTGCAGGCCGGCCTCCCACTCGGCGATTCGCGCGGCGGTGCGGACCTCTCCCTCGGGCAGGCCCAGCTCCCTGGCTCGGGCCAGGGCCCCCGGGCCGGCGAGCACCCTACAGTCGTCGTCGAGGAGAGCCCGGGCCAGCAGGATGGGGTTGGGCAGGCCCTCGACGTTCACCACGCCGGCGAAGCGCTCCTCCGCGCCGTTCATCACCGCGGCCGAGAGGCGGGCCAGGCCGTCGACCTGCAGCTTGCTGCCCAGGCCGGCGTTCATGTCGGGGTGGTCCTCCATCGAGCGCACGGCGTTGACCACGGTGTCCAGCGCCTCGGCCCCGGCCTGCAGGTCCGCGGAGAGGCGCTCGGCCAGGCCGCGCAGGTGGGTCATCACCCGCTCCCGAGGTGCGGGCTGGAGCACACCGCCCGCGCCGGCGTGGAGGAGGATCACCGGGATTTGTGGCATCGAAGCCTCCAGACCGTGGCAAAAGTTGACCACGGGCGCGCGCCTTGGGGTAGCATGCGCGCGCCCGGAGGACATACATGACCGTCAGACTCTGCTCGAACCTGCTCCCGCTTTGCCTCGCGCTGGTGGTCGGCTGCAACGACTACAAGCTCAACCCCAAGCCCGACGGCAACGAGGGCACCGAGCCGACCGAGGTCCCCGCCGAGTCGCCGGACATCGAGGTCGAGCCCGCCAGCCTGGACTTCGGCGGGGTGCTCAAGAACTGCCCCTCGGCCCCCCAGACCGTGACGGTGCGCAACGTGGGCCAGGCCCACCTCGACGTGTCCGACCTCTCCTTCGCCAACTCGCGCTTCTCGCTGGACTGGGACGGCGCAGCCTTCCAGCTGGCCCCCGGAGAGGAGCGGGAGTTCGAGGCGCTCTTCACGCCCGAGGCCTATAGCCCCTACGAGACCGAGCTCGTGGTGCTCAGCAACGATCCCGACGAGGGCGAGCTGACCGTGCCCAGCGAGGGCTACGGCGACGAGAGCGCGATGTACGAAGAGGGCTTCGTGCAGAGCTCCTGGGACGCCGTCGACGTGCTCTGGGTGATCGACAACTCCTGCTCGATGGACGAAGAGCAGACCGAGATGCGCAACAACTTCTCCAGCTTCATCACCGAGTTCGTGACGTTGGAGCTGGACTACCAGATGGCCGTCGTGACGACGGACATGGACGACCCCAGCCAGTCGGGCAAGTTCGTGGGCGCGATGATGACGCCGTCGACGACGGGCATCGAGGCGGAGTTCGTGCGCCAGGCCAGCCAGGGAAGCGCCGGCTCGGGCGAGGAGCGCGGCATGGACGCGGTCTACGCCGCCCTGACCGCGCCGCTGATCGGCGGCGCCCACGCCGGCTTCCTGCGCGAAGAGGCCGCGCTGGCGGTGGTCGTGCTCTCGGACGAGGACGACTACAGCCGGGTGGTCGACGGGACCTTCCAGAGCTTCTTCCAGGGCCTCAAGGCCGACCCCTCCAAGGTCACCTTCAACGCCATCGTCGGCGACCCGACCTCGGGCGGCATCTTCTCGGGTGGCTGCACGGACTGGGCGGGCTCGACGATGCTCTCGGCCAGCGCCGGGGACCGCTACGTCAACATGGCCCTGGCCACCGGCGGCCTGTGGCGCTCGATCTGCTACGCCGACTACGCCGAGACCATGCAGCACATCTCGCTGACCTCGGCGGGGATGATCGCCACGCTGCGCCTCTCCGAGGTGCCGACCAACTTCGGCCTGATCGAGGTCTACGTCGACTCGACCCAGTGGTACTACGGCCTCTACGATGGCTGGACCTACGACAGCGACGAGAACAGCCTGACCTTCCACGGCGAGGCCATCCCCGCCCAGGGCGAGTACGTGCTGGTCCGCTACCCGATCACGGGTGAGTGCAGCGGCTGAGGCTGGCCTCGCGCACGCGCTGGACTAGCTCCAGCACCTCCATGGCTTCGGGGCCGGCGCACGGGAAGGGGGCCTCCCCCCGCACGGCGGCCAGGAAGGCCTCGTGCTCGGCGTCCAGGGCGTCCTGAGCGGGCAGGGTCAGCCGGGTCGGGCTCAGCGAGGGGTCGGCGCCGTCGATGGCGTGGGCCTGGCGCTGGAGCAGGTCGAGGCTCCAGTAGGCGCCCTCGGCGAAGAGGCGGGCGGTGCGGACGCCGGTGGGCGAGAGCCGGCTGGCGCGCAGGCTGGCGACGCCGCCAGGAAAGCCGGGTGAGGGGCCGATCTCCAGGCGAGCGTCGACCAGGTCCAGCCCGCAGCCCCGCAGATCGAAGCCCACGGCGCGGACGTCCTGCACGGGGCCCGGTCCCAGCCAGGTGCGGACGAGGTCCAGGTCGTGGACCATCAGGTCGCCGATGACGTCGACGTCGGTGCCGCGCTCGCCCGGCGCGGCGGCCTTCCAGGGGGCGAGGCGCACACACTCGACGAAGCCGGGTCGGACCGGGGGCAGGGCGCGGACGGCGGGGTTGAAGCGCTCGATGTGGCCGACGCTGAGCCGGGGGAAGGCGGCCAGGACCGCCGCCTGCGTGGCGTCGGCGGCCAGAGGCTTCTCGACCAGGCAGGCGACGCCGGCGCGCAGCAGGGGGAGGGCCACCTCGACGTGGCTGAGGGTGGGCGAGGCGATGACCGCGAAGTCGAGCTCGCTGGGGTTCACCGGGTCGCTGTGACCCTTGGCCGCGTCGTGCAGGCTGAGGCGGACATCGGCGCGGTCCGCCAGCTTTCGAGCGTGGTGGCTTCCCATCCGGCCGAGGCCGATGACCGCGCCCCGGAGCATCAGCCCTCGGGCAGCGGGTCGGCGCTGACGGAGCGGCAGACGCCGCGGCGGCTGGACTCGATGAAGGCCACCAGCTCGAGGACCTCGGCCGACTCGGCGTAGACCTCGCGCACCTGCTCCAGCGCGATGCGCAGGGGGGTGCCCTGGTGGAAGAGCTCCCGGTAGGCGTTGCGCAGGGCGGTGATGGTCTCCAGCCGGTGGCCGGAGCGGCGCAGCCCGACGATGTTCAGCCCGAAGAGCCGCGCCCGATCGCCCTGGGCGATGGTGAAGGGCGGGACATCCTGAGCCACCATGCCGCCGCCGCCGATCATGGCGCAGCGACCGACCCGGGTGTGCTGGTGGATGCCGACGAGCCCGCCGAGCACCGCGTAGTCCTGGACCTCGACGTGCCCGGCGAGGCTGGCGCAGTTGGCCAGCACGCAGTGGCTGCCGACGACGCAGTCGTGGGCGACGTGGCTGTAGGCCATGAAGAGGTTGTGGTCGCCGATGCGCGTCTCGCCGCCGCCCTGCTGCGTGCCGCGGTTGGCGGTCGAGAACTCGCGGAAGATGTTGTCGGCGCCGATCACCAGCCGGGTGCCTTCCCCCTTGTACTTCTTGTCCTGGGGATCCATGCCGATCGCGGCGTGGGGGAAGATCCTCGTGCCCGCGCCGATGATTGTGATCCCCTCGACCACGGCGTGGGCGCCGACCTGCACCTGGGGGCCGAGCTCGACCCCCGCGCCGATGATGGCGTAGGGTCCGATCTCCACGGAGGGATCGAGGCGAGCACCCTGGTCAACGACTGCGGTCGGATGAATCGGCATGGCGTCCGGCTAACGGAAGAAGCTGAAGAATGCCCGCGTCTTGCGGGTGTCGGTGAGCTGGATGCCGGCGATGTGCTGGGCCAGCCGGACGATGTCCTGGCGCACCTGCGAGGCAGGCGCGGCTTCGCGCAACACCTGGGCACGCTCGGCTGCGCCGTAGACGTCGCGCCAGGCGTTGCTGATCTGGGAGACGATGTGCAGGCCGCTGGCGTCTTCGATGGCCTTGAGGTCCGCGCCGGGGGTGGTCCGGTTGAGGACCCCGTCGCCCAAGGTGCCGGGGAGCTCCAAGGCCTGCAGGGCGATCACCCGGCGACGCGCCCCCAGCAGGGCCGCCAGCTCGTCGGTGAGCACGATCAGCCGCTGGTCGGAGGCGGTGCAGGCGGCGAGGCTGACCTCGCCCAGGTTGCTGCCGCAGTCGAGCACGATGTGGTCGAAGTGACCGCGCAGCATGTCGATCAGGAAGACGACCTGCTCGGCGCTGATCTGCTCGGCGGTGCGCAGGTCGCCGTCCAGGCCCAGGACCTGGAAGCCGGCGCGGTGCTTGGGAGGCCCCTCGGCCCACATCTTGGCGCCCGCCTGTCCGCCCCGGGTGAGGAACCAGAGCGCGGAAGGGTCGGGGATCAGGTCGAGGTTGGCGGCGATGTCGCCCAGGTAGAGGTGCAGGTCGACCAGCACGACCCGCTTCTTCCCGCCCTCGGCCAGCTCGGCGGCGATGTTGACGGCCAGGGTGGTCGTGCCGACGCCTCCCTTGGCGCCGATCAGGGCCAGCACCACTCCGTCGGCCGAGCGCTGCTCGCTCTGCTGGTGGAGCAGCCGCTGGACCGCCGCCTCCATGTCCGAGGTCCCGCGGTTGAGCATGGCGAGCTCGGAGACGCCGGCCTCCTGGGCGAGGTCGACCAGCTCTTGCGACTCGGCGTCGGCCAGCCCGATGAAGCGGACCTTGGGGAAGACGGTGATGACCCGCCGGGCGAGCGTCAGGGCCTGGCCGGGGCGCGAGCCCAGGTAGAGCATGACGACGTCGGGCCGCGCCTGCTCGACCGCCTTCTCCAGCACCCGCCAGTCCGGCAGCGTCCCGGCGTTCTGGACCGAGGTGCCCAGCACCCGGAAGACGAGCTCGCTGTCGGATTCAGAGAGACCCGCGACCATCAAGCGCATTCGGGTTCCGTGAGCCGGGAGGAGGTGCGGTCCGAGGGGTTCAGGACAGGACGTTCAGGACTGGTGCACCAGACTACCGTAGCCGCTTCAGTACCGGACGGCATCGATCACCGAAACCGGGTCCCGATTCGTCATCCATGCGTCAATCAGGTCGTCGGCCGGGCAGCGTCCGGCGTCGATATTGGCCAGCAGGGGATCGAGCAGGGGGAGGTCGGCGGGCAGGCAGCTCTCCAGGCCACGCCGGACGATGCCCCCCAGGTCGCGGGCCCAGTCGGAGAGGGGGCGACCGCCGACCTGGCCCTCCAGGCCGCCGACCGCGGCCGCGGCCAGCCGGTCCGCCGGGTCGCCGTGCCGCTCCAGCTCGGCGACGAGGTCCAACACCTCGGCCAGGGCCGTCTTGCAGTACAGCAGCCCGGTGAAGAGCGCGCAGAACGCCACGGCGAGCCGGTGGTCGACGCAGTCGGCGCCGCGGATCTCGATGGTGCGCTTGACCCGGACCTCGGGGAAGACGCTGGTCTGGTGCAGGAGCCACTCGTTGGCGTCGGGGAAGTGTCCCTCGTGGCCATGCTCGAGGTAGTCGCGGAAGGGGCGCCCCTCGGCAGGGATCCAGCGCCCGCCGTACTTGTAGAACATCATCGGGGCGGCGAGCAGGTAGTCGACCCAGCCCTCGTGGCTGTAGCCCTCGCGCAGGGACCGGGGGAAGCCGGTCCGGGCCGGATCGGTCCGCGTCCAGATGTGGGCCCGGTAGCTCTTGTAGCCGGTGAGCTGGTTCTGGTAGAGCGGCGAGTTGGCGAAGAGGGCGGTGGTCAGCGGGGCGAGGCCGGCGCTGGCCCGCACCTTGCGAGCGCAGTCGGCCTCGTCGCTGTAGTCGAGGTTGACCTGCACCGAGCAGGTCCCCTTCATCATGAAGTGGGCCATGTCGCCGAAGTGCGGCAGGTACTGGCGCATGATCTCGTAGCGGCCCTTGGGGACCCAGGGGATGGCATCCATCGAGGTGATCGGGCTGAGGCCGCAGGCGATCCAGACCAGGTCCTTGCCCTCGACCAGGGAGAGCATCTCGGACCGGTTCCCCATCATCTCCGCGGCCAGCGCCGAGAGGGTCCGGTGGGGGGCGCCGGAGAGCTCCACCTGGCCGCCCGGCTCCAGCGTGATGCTGCCGCCGTTCTTCCACAGGGCGATCGGGTGGTCGCCCTCGTACTCGACATCCCAGGCTCCGCGCCGGGCCATCTCGGCCAGCACCCAGGCGATGCCGTCGGGCTCGAAGTAGCCGACCGGGCGACCGTCGGGGCGCACCAGGGCGCGCTCGAACTCGCCCCCGACCAGCCAGTCCGGGCGAGGTCTGCCGTAGGTGCGGAAGTCGGCGAGCAGGGCATCGCGATCGAGTCGGTCGGGCAGCATGGTGGGGTGTCTCGTGCGGGCGGGGCGCGGGCTCTATCCCGGCTTTGGCGGCTGCCGAGTGCTCGCCCCGGTTGGACCATCTCGGGCTACGATAGGGCCAGGAGTGGAAATGCGTCCCTGCCCGTCGATCGTCCCGCGCGCTGCCGTCCCCGCCCTGGTCTGCGCCAGCCTCGTCCTGGGGGGCTGTGTCCCCAACCTGACCTCTCCGGACGCGGGCGACTCGGGCACGACCGACTGGGTCGGGCCGGTCAACGGCTGGCCCACCTCGGCCCCGCCGGCGGATCTGCAGGGCGAGGGCTACGCGGTGGGACAGGTCATGCCCGACTTCCGCCTGATGGACCAGCACGGCGACGAGGTGGCCCTCTGGCAGTTCTACGGATCCGTCGTGGTGATCGACATCAGCACCATGTGGTGCGGGCCCTGCATCGCCCTCGCCAAGGAGGTCACCGAGACCTGGCACGACTACCAGGACCAGGGCTTCATGTACCTGACGCTGCTGCCCGAGGACGACCAGGGGCAGGTCCCCGATCAGGCCGATCTCCAGCGCTGGGCGAGCGACCACGAGATCGAGGCCCCCGTCCTGTCCGACGGGATCGGCCGCAGCTACGAGCTGGCGCCGGACGCGGCCTACCCCCGGGTCTACATCCTCGATCGTTCGATGCGGGTCGCGGTCGACCGGGTGAACCCGGTGTCGGACGCGGTCATCCGCGCGACGATCGAAGACCTGCTCTGAGCGCTACTCCAGCCGCAGGACCAGGTGGTAGCCGGCGGGAGACTCGATCGGCTCGCTGAGCTGCCCAGGGTCCAAGGCGAAGGCGGCCTCGTCGACCTGAGGCAGCATCTGGCCTCGCTGGAACCAGCCGAGGTCTCCGCCGCGGCTGGCGCTGGGGCCGTCGGAGAGCTCGCGCACGACGGTGGTAGGGTCCTCGCCGGCGAGGATGCGGAGGCGGGCCTGGTCCACGCGGGCCCGGGCCTCTTCCCGGCTGCGGGACGAGGTGGTGCGCTGAGACTCGGCGTGCTGGACCACGATGTGGAGGACGCGGATCTCCTCCAGGGGGTAGCGCTGGATGATGTGGAAGCCGAACTCGCTCTCGACCACCTCGGACAGCCCGAAGCGGGGGTCGAGGGCGAAGGCGGCCTGCTCGAAGGGGCCGACCATCACCCCCTTGTCGAAGGCGCCGAGATCTCCACCCCGGAGGGCGGAGGCGTCGTCGGAGTTCTGCCTGGCCAGCAGGGCGAAGTCCTCCCCCGCCTGGATCCGGGCGAGCAGCTCCTGCGCCAGGGCCAGGGCTTCGTCGCGGTTGCGCTCCTTCTTGGGGCGGATCGCCGCGAGGCCCTGGTAGCTGATCAGGATGTGCCGGGCGGCGATACGATCGGGGCGCGCCACGCCCCGCAGGGAGGGCGCGTCGAGCTGGATGCGGACGGGGTCGACGACCGTGGGAGCGGCCGCCTCGACGGGGGGGGGCTGGGCGGGCGGCGCGGCCGGCTCACCGCAGGCGAGGAGGGTGACGAGGAGGAGGCTCGGCATGGGTGGGGGTCTATCGCAGGCAGGAGGTGGGACGCTCGCCCCACGGCGCGCTAACCCCGGGAGGTGATCGGGATCCTGCTCATCTCCAGCGCCCTGGCCTGGCAGCCCGCCGAGGTGCAGGCCTGGTCGCAGGACGTGGTCCGCCTCGCGGTCGGCAACGCCGCGTGCAGCGGGGTGCGCATCGACGCCGAGGGCCATGTGGCGACCGCCTGGCACTGCGTCGCCAACGCGCCGCGGCCTCGGGTCGAGACGCGGGACGGGCAGACCTACCGGGCCCGGGTGGTGGCCTCGGTGCCCTCCGAGGACCTGGCCATCCTGCAGGTCGAGGGCCTGACCGGGGGAGGGCGCCCGCTGCGCAGCGAGCCGGTCCTGCCGGGCCTGGCGGTGCTGGCCATCGGGCACCCCTTCGGCGGCGCGCCCCAGCCCCCGGGCCCCTACGAGGGCACCCTCTCCTGGTCGCTGGCCCAGGGCATCGTCAGCGCGGTGGGTCCCCGCCTCGTGCAGACCGACGCGGCGCTCAACCCGGGGACCTCCGGTGGCCCCGTCTTCGACGAGGACGGCGCCATCGTCGGCATCGTCTCGCGCAAGCTGCCCGGCGAGGGCGTCTCCTTCCTGGTCCATGTCGACCGCCTGCGCGCGCTGCAGGCCGAGCCCCGCGGGGCTCATCGAGTCGGCGGCAGCCTCGCCCTCGGCCTCGCCCTCCCCGCCCCGATGCTGGACACCGGCGCCAGCTCCCTGGGCCCTCGCCTGGAGCTGGCGCTGCGAGACCGGGTCGTGCTGGGGCTGCTCTTCGCCCTTCCCCTGGAAGCGCGCACGACCGCGCTGGCCTGGGGCTCGGCGACCTGGACGGCGATGGACCTCAGCCTGGGCCTGCGCCAGGGCCTGGGGCAGGGCCGCTCCTCGGCGAGCCTGGAGCTGGGGGGAGGCCTGGTGCAGCTGGTCGAGGCCAGCCCGCGGATCGACCTGGAGGACGATCCGGTCAGCATCGGCATCGTCCACAGCCCGCTGGACCTCTCGCCGGCGCTGCACGGCCGGCTGCGCTGGCAGGGCTTGGGGCTGCGGCTGAGCTGGCTGCCCACCCAGGTCGACACGACGGTGCTGCTGACCGGCGAGCTGCACTGGCCGGGCGTCCGCACTGTCTTCTGATCCCCTGCGCGCTGGCGCCCCGGCGCCGTGGGCTAGCCCTCGTGGGTGGCCTCGCGGCGCATCAGCCCGTCGATGGCGAGGCGGGCCTTCAGCTTGCCGGCGGTGATGGCGGCGACGGCCTCGACCAGGGGCAGCTCGACCTTGTGCCGCTGCCCCAGGGCCAGCAGGGCGGCCGCCTTGCTGACGGTCTCGGCGTCGACGGCGTGACCGCGAGCCAGCGCCAGCCCGGCGGCGGTCCCCGGGTGGTCGGTGAGCCCCGCGGCGGCGATCAGATCGCCGACCCCGGCCAGGCCGCGGAAGGTGTCGGGCTCGGCCCCCAGCGCCCGCCCGAGGCGGACGATCTCGGCGATGCCGCGGGTGACGATGACCGCGCGCACACCCACGCCGAGCTTGAGCCCGTCGGCGATGCCCACTGCGACCGAGAGCACGCTGACCGCCGCGCCGGCGAGCTCGATCCCGCGCAGATCGGAGGAGGTGTAGATGCGGCAGGTCGGCGAGTGCAGGGCCTTCTGGGTGAGGGCGGCGACCTCCTGGAAGGAGCTGGCGACGACCATCGCCGCGGGGCGTCGGTGCTGGACCTCGGCGGCGATGGCCGGGCCGGTGATCGCGCCGACCCGCAGGCAGGCGCTCTCGGAGGTGACGATCTCGGACAGCCAGCCGCCGGTCTCGGGCTCCAGCCCCCGGCAGGCGATGACCACCCGCGAGCCGGGTCCGGGCCGGGCGAACCGCACGACCTCGCGCACGGCCGAGGGCGGCACGGCGATGAGCACGAGGTCGCTCTCGGCGGTCAGCGCGGCGAGGTTGGGGCTGCCGGGGAAGCCGGTGGGCGGCGTGCCGCGGTAGCCGATGCGGGCGCGATTGCCCGCCTCGGCCGCCAAGGTGGCCAGGGCCCGACCCCAGGGGCCGCTGCCGAGGATTCCGATGTTCACGCCGTCCTCCGAGGCCTACATCTCTCCGGCGAGGCCGTACCGATGCAGGCGGTGACTGTAGTAGAGCAGCAGGCGCGGGTCGAGGACGACGCGGTCGCCCCGGCCCTCGATCACGCGCCGGGAGTGGAAGCCCCGAAAGCGGCTGATCGCCTCGTTCAGGATGGCCTCGACCTCGCCCTCCCCGCGGGGCAGGCGCGCGCGGATCCGACCGGCGGCCTCGAGCCTGCGGACCTGGTCGAGCAGCTGCTCGATGGCGGCGAGGAGCTCGGCCCGGCGGAGCGTGCGCTCCTCGGTCGGCAGCAAGACGAGCTCGGTGGTCGACAGCCCCGGGTTGGCCTGCCGCAGGAGCCGGCCGGCGGCGAAGCTGGCCAGGTGGGTCGAGAGCACGGTGTTGTCGCGGTGCCAGGCCTCTACCAGCCTCCCGGCGAGGATCTCGGTGTAGACGTGGTCCCGCTGCTCGTCCGCCTGGACCTTGCCCTCGGCGTCCGTGACGTAGGCGCGGCGGTCGATGGGCGCGCCGTCGCTCCCCAGGCTGGTGCCATTGGCGTCGACCGGGTTGCCGAGCAGGTCCATCGGCGCCCCGAAGCGCAGCACGACCGCGTCGTCCAGGTCCAGGAGCTGGCGGGCGAAGGTCGCGACCGTGCGGGGCTCGCTGAACTCGTCGTCGGTGATGATGTAGCGGCGGCGGCCCTCCTCTTCGAGGCTGTCCTCGATCAGGGTCTCGGCCTCCAGCACCAGCGAGTAGGACAGCGCCAGCGGCACGACCAGGATCTCGGGGTCGGCCCGGCCGGTCCGCAGCCCCTCCTGCCAGGCGATCAAGCCGGTGCCCAGCAGCCCCTTCTTGACGCTGCCCTCGACCCGGCCGCTGCGGCAGCGGGTGCCGCCGGGGAAGAAGAGGCTGTGGCAGCGTCGGCCCAGGCTGTCGACGGAGTAGTCCTTCAGCACATCCTTGTAGAGGCGATTGCGCTTGCGCCGGTCGACCGTGTAGGCCCCCAGGCGGCGCATGAAGAAGCCCATCACCGGGTTGCTGAAGAGGTTGAGTCCGGCGCCGTAGATGGCCGGCGGCAGCCCCAAGCGATCCAGCGCGTAGCCGATCAGCGGGCTGTCCATGTTGGAGAGGTGCGTGGGCGCGAAGATCAGGGTGTGGCGGCGGGCCAGGGCGCGCAGGGCGGCGCCGTCGTCCCCCGCGGCGGTCTCCAGGATGACCCGGTGATCGGGGTCGAACTCGCCGGCGAGCAGCTGGCGCGGGTTGGTCGAGGTCAGCAGCCGGGAGAGCGCGCCGGGGATCACCGTGGTGGCGACGCGGTAGGCCCGCTTGCTGAAGCGGTTGTGGATCTCGCCGCTGTAGGCGTCGACCAGCGCGAGCAGGGCGGCCTCCTGCTCGGCCCGGCCGCCGCGGGTGGCGCGGGCGCAGTCCTCGATCCGGGCCACCTCGTCGGGCCGGGCCGGGTCCGAGCGGCGCTGCTCGTGGAAGCGCTTGCGCTCGAGGTAGACCGTGTCCGCGAGGTAGGCCAGCAGCTGGGCTTCGGAGAGCCCCCGCAGGCGCGCCCGGGACCGGGCCTGCAAGGACTGGCTGATCTGGGCGTTCGACGGGCGGTCGAGAATTCCGGTCATCAGCGCTCCGCCGCGAGCGTAACTCGCGCCCCAGGCCCGTTTCGTTCCGAATTCGTCACCGCTGACGGGCCCGGCTCCCTTTTCGGACGGACCGGCGGTCGCTATTCTCCAGCCAGTTCCCCATGGCGCCGAGGCGCCTC
>DDSR01000075.1 GCA_002343455.1 Deltaproteobacteria bacterium UBA2385
CTCCCCTCCCCTCGCCCGCCGCTCCGACCGCGCGCACCGCCCGCCAGGCCGCGGGTTTCGAGCAGGACGAGAAGGAGCGCCGTGGCTTGAGCACCGACAGCGAGCAGGCCGCCGAGCCCGGCGCCCGCAGCCGCAAGCCGACCCTGGCCGTCTCGGCCGCGACGGTCCCGCACAGCTACGGCAGCACCAGCAGCGGCCTGCACGGCCTGCCCTCCGAGATCAAGGCCGACCAGGGTGATCTGCTCCGAGGCAAGCCCGTCGGCGCCCCCGCCGGGCTGATTCGCTTCTCCCTGCCGCTCGTGAAGAGCGTCGCCTGGGACACCCGCCTCGCCGCCCGCTACGAGGGCTATGTCGTGCGCGAGACGGCCTTCACCCGCCTCGATCTGCAAGGCGCCAGCGGCCTGCGCTTCGGCATGGCCTCCGAGAGCCAGGGGCGCCCCTACCTGCTGGCCCAGGCCGAGTACAGCCGGGTCCCGATCTTCACCTTCGCCCGCTTCCGCGAGGAGGACCCCGACAAGGCCACCGGCGCACGAATGCTGGTCACCTCGGTGCTGGGCGCCCGACTGGGGGGCGGGGTCGAGCTCGACTTCGGCCCCCTGCTGCTGCGCCTGGAAGGCAGCGAGACCCTGGCCCCCTGGCCCGTTCACACCCGGGGCGAGGCCGACCTCTCCTGGCGGCTGACCGAGAGCCTCGCCCTCCGCACCGGCCTGGAGCTGGGCTTCCGCTCGATGCGCTTCGACCTGGGCGAGGACCGCGTTCGGGTCACCGACCAGCAGCACGCGCTGTCCCTGGGGATGGTCTTCGGCCCGCTCTGAGCGCAACCAGCCCGCTCTGAGCGCCTACAACTCCGTCCACTTGACCGCGGGGATGCCCGCGCTGGCCGGCGGCGGGTTGGCCCCGACCAGGTAGAGCGCCCGCCGGTTGCGGGACTCGTCGACCCCGTCGCCGGTGTTGACCGCCAGCAGGCCCTCGCCGAAGCCATGGTAGTAGATCGGCTTGTCGTAGCCGTTGCCGCGCAGCCAGGTGGCGATGGCGCGGGCCCGCCGCAGGCTGAGATCGCGGTTGTGGGCCGTGTCGCCCACGGTGTCGGTGCAGCCGGCGATGTACAGCTTGACCGGCACGACCTCGCCGTAGAGCTCCAGCACCTCCTGCAGCTCGCTGAGGGTGTGCTTGAGCTTGTACTCCTCGCTGTCGTCGATGACGGCCTCGTTGCTGGCGAAGAGCACGTCCTCGTGCGGGATGTCCAGGAACCAGGGGCTGTAGGTGAAGCCGGCGTAGGCCCCGCCGGCGTGGACCGTCACGTCCAGCAGCACGGCCTTGTCCGGCTCGCCGACCCAGGGGATCACGACGTCGCCGGGACCCTGGTCGATGTCCACCGTCCGCCGGTCGATCACCTCCTTGCGGGCGCCGATGACGACGATGTCGGCCCGCTCGACCCGGGCGGTGGCCTGCACCGTCAGCGTCCGGCTCTTCAAGTCGGCGTGGGCGCGATCCAGCGAGACCGAGAGCGGGGCCGAGTAGCTGTACTCGATCGGCACGGTCTGCTCGGAGACGTAGCCGTCCTCGAAGACCGCCAGGATGTAGGCGCTGGCCTCGGTCACCTGGGTGTCGCGGGTCCAGGCGAAGCGCTCCAGCTTGCCGGCCGGTAGGTTGTTGCGCTCGAAGGTCCAGCTCTTCCCGCCGGCCTCGATCACCACCTCCAGCCGCTCGACGGTGCGGCCGGGGGTCAGGAGCAGGGCGGGCTGCTCGCCCGGCGCGGGGTTGGGGACGTAGCCGAGGTCGAGATCCGCCGCCTGGGCGAGGCCGAGCAGCAGGCTGAGGAGCAGGTTCATGGGGCCTCCACGGTTCGGGGTGCAGAAGGGTAGCGCGCGAGAGGGCTGGACGGGTGTATTGTTCCCTCAACGACCCTCCCGGGACCTGCTTCATGCCTCTCCTGCTCCTGACCCTGCTGGCCTGCTCCGAGGGCGAGCCGACCCCCGCCGCCGCGCCACCGGCCGCGCCGACGGTCGCTCCCGCGGAGCCCGCCGCTGAACCGCAGATCGCGACGGCCTCCACCACTCCCGCCGCAGCCAGCCCGACCCCCGCGGCCAGCCTGCCCGACCTCAGCCAGGGCCTGCCCTCGGGCCTCTGCGCCAACGGGCCCGGCAAGGAGGGCGCCGACAGCCACTTCGTCGGGACCTTCACCATCAACGGCCAGCAGGTCTCGGGCCGGGAGCGCTGGCTGCTCGCGGCCAACCCGCACCTGCAGGCCAGCAAGCTGTGGACCTCGGGCGCCTCCTGCGAGGTCATCTGGGCCATCCGCGGCGAGGTCGTGCCCGTCGGCGCGTGCAGCAGCTGCGACCTGGGCCTGCGCCTGACCGCGACCGTCGACGAGGGCGCCAGCACCTGCCCCGAGGACATGGTCAAGCGCGAGAAGGGCTTCGAGGTGCTCTACGATGTGCGCCGCGACAAGGACGGTGTGGCCTGGTTCCACTTCGGCAAGACCGGCAAGGCGCTGGGCCAGGGCTACCACCAGGGCGACAGCCTGACCTACCTGACCCAGCACCAGTGCAAGTGGTTCTGAGGAGTTGCGGG
>DDSR01000133.1 GCA_002343455.1 Deltaproteobacteria bacterium UBA2385
CGCCCGCGCTCATCATTACCCACACGTTCTTCATTGACCCGCCAATGAGAGCAGGGCGACACAGGAGGCATCCAGCCGACTCGCGTAGTTGGCGTGAAGAATCCACCACAAGCGCGCCAGGCCGACCGCCTGTCCACAACCAGGAATCGACCGGCGGGAGGGGCCGGCGGGCGAGGGGACCTCGCCGTTCCGTACCTGGCCCTCGGTGAACCTCCCTCGTGCGTACCTAACCGGGGGGCATGGCGTGGCCTTAGTACGCAACTTCAAATATTTACGCTGGACATCTTCCGCGAATTGCCTCCCGCGGCCTGTCGGAGGTACGCAGGAAGGGGTTTCACCCCGGGTCGGGTACGGAAGACGGGGTTTCGCCCGATGAGGTCCGTAGCCGCAGCCCGCCGGGTGATCGAGGCAAGACGCCTGTGTCCTCGCCGGGTCCTGGCCGTCCGTGCAGGACGTCCCGGGGGGATGCTGGAGGGCGGCCTCCCTCGACATGGTCATGAAGGATGTGGGTAACGATGAGCCGCTCGCAGGGGAAGGTGGCCCGAAGGGCCGGAGGGGGGCAGGGGACCGGACGTCCCCCCTCCGCCTCGCTCCGCTAGTCACCTCCCGCCGCACGCGAGTGGAGGCCGACAGCAGATCAACCCTCCCCGCTCGCGGGGGGAGGTGGCCCGGAGGGCCGGAGGGGGGCCGCCAGGCCGGTCAACCATGCTGCTGAGCGCTCCCCCGCGAACCGAAGTCAACACTTGACATCTCATCTTCCGATCTCGGTACTTCAACCGAACCGAGATTCCATCTTACACGGCCATCCTCCAACTTCGGATCCTGCGGCGAACCGAAGTTCGACCATGTTATCTCATCCTCCCACTTCGATACGGGCTCACCCATGCACCACCTGACATTCGCCTCCGACGGCCGCCTCGCCCTCTTCCCCGACGAGACAGTGCGGCGCACCGCCTTGCGCTCCCTGGTGCCGCTGCTGGCCGACCGCGCGCTGCTCTTCTGCCTCGTCGACGACCACCTGCACGTGGTCATGAACCAGGACCGACCCGACGCGGGACGGTCCGCCCGCGCCATCCTGCTGCGCCTGCGAAGCCCGGTGCCCGCCCTCAGTCCGGCCTACATCCGCCCCGTCGAGAACCGTAGCCATCTGCAGTGGCTGGTGCGGTACTGCATCGAACAACCCCGAAAACACGGGCTTGAGTGTCACCCTGCCCTCTGGAGCGGCTCCTGCTTTCCGGACCTCGTGGGCGCGCGCTGGCTGCCGGGACTGAGCCTTGGCATCCGAGCCGCCCTCCCGCGACTGAAGACCCGCGAGCTGATGGCCATGGCCGGGATGACCGGGCATGAGCTGGTCCCCGTGCCGGAAGAGGAGCTGCTCGGACTGGGGGCCCGGGAGATCCTGGATGCCACCGCCGCTGCCCTTGGCGTGGGCCCGGTCCTCAGCGGCAACGAGCCCGCCGTCGCCCGCGCGCGGGCGGTCTTCGCCCACCTCTGCCCCCAGCCGGCGTCGACCCTGGCCTGGGCGCTGGGGGTCACCCCGCAGGCGGCCCGAAGGTTGCGGGCACGTCCCGTGGAGGCCGAGGCGATCAAGGCCGTGCGGCTCCGGCTCGCGCTGGAGCGGCGGTTGGCGGAGGGCCTGGTGGCTGGGTCTTCCTGAGAGTGCCACTGCATGGGCAACTCTGTTGCGCACCTTGGTCGAGGCGGCGCGGGTACAGGAGCTCGAGGACCAGGTTGCCGCTAGGAAGCCCCTGCCTCAGCGCGCCGCCCGGACCCGGCTCCCTCACCTGCTGGGCGCCGCCCAGGGCTGAACGCTGCCAGGCGCTGAGCGCGGTGGCCTGACCCGGTCTGGCCCGTTGTCCCTGAGGTGTTTGTCATCACCGGAGCGATGGGTAGGGGCGCGATTCATCGCGCCCTCGCTTGCAGTACGGCGATGTTGAACCAGCATTCCGTCCGCAGGGTTTGTACGTTGAAGCGGGCCTGGCGCCGATCGACCTAACGCGGGCGCGATGAATCGCGCCCCAACCAGAGCAGGCCCAAAGAGCATCAGAGCCTCCGACGTATCATCGTCAGCCACCCCCACCCCCGTGTTAGCCTCCCCCTACCATGGACACCACGCTCGCCATCACCGCTGCCCTCGACGCCCACCAGGGCGAGGCCGGCGCGCTGCTCCCCGTGCTGCACGACATCCAGGACGCGCTGGGCTTCATCCCGCCGCAGCACCTCGACGTCATCGCCGCCGCGCTGAACCTCTCCCGGGCCGAGGTCCACGGAGTGATCAGCTTCTACCATGACTTCCGGACCGAGCCTCCCGGCCGACACCGCCTGAAGCTCTGCCGGGCCGAAGCCTGCCAGGCGGTCGGCTCCAGCGCCCTCCAGGACCACGCCCTGCGTCGGCTGGGCCTGAAGGCCCCCGGCACCTCCGCCAATGGCGCGGTCACCGTCGAACACGTCTACTGCCTGGGCAACTGCGCCCTCTCCCCCGCGGTGATGCTGGACGGCCAGCTCCACGGGATGGTCGACGCCGCTCGGCTCGACGCGCTCCTCGACGCACTGGAGCGCTCGTGACCACCATCTGGATCCCCCAAGACGCGGCCGCCCGCTCGCTCGGCGCCGACCTCGTCTCCCAGGCCATCGCCGACCAGGCCGCCGCGCGCGGCCTCAGCCTGGACCTGCGCCGCAACGGCTCCCGCGGGATGCTCTTCCTGGAGCCCCTGGTCGAGGTGCTGACCCCCACAGGCCGGGTCGGCTACGGCCCCGTCCAGGTCCAGGACATCCCCGGACTGTTCGAGGCCGGCTTCCTCGACGGCAGAGCCCACGACAAGAACATCGGCCTCGTGGAGGAACACCCCTGGATGAAGGGCCAGGACCGCCTCGTCAACGCCCGGGTCGGCCTGATCGAGCCGCTCTCCTTCGCACAGTGGACCGAAAACGGAGGAGGAGCGGGCCTCGCCGCCGCCCGATGCCTGCGACCCGAACAGATCGTCCAGCTGGTCACCGACTCCGGCCTGCGCGGGCGAGGCGGGGCCGGCTTCCCCACCGGCATCAAGTGGAAGACCGTCCTCGACACCCCCGCCGACCAGAAGTACATCGTCTGCAACGCCGACGAGGG
>DDSR01000417.1 GCA_002343455.1 Deltaproteobacteria bacterium UBA2385
CCGCTTGTTCCTCGGAGGAGATCCACAAGCAGCCCGGGGCGGTGGCGAGCAGGAGCGAGAGGGTGAGGTGGCGAGGTCTCAATTGACCCTCCTGCACTGTTCGAATGAGGAGCTGCAGGACACCTGGACCTGCTCACCTTCGCGAATGGAGACGTACCCGGCGTCGACCTCCGGCCCCTCGGCGAAGCGCGCCCGGATCACATACCGTCCGGCGGGCACCCCTCCGCTCCCGAACCGCCCCGAGTCTCCCACCAGCGCGGCGCTGCGGNNCCGGCGGCGGCCACCGGGGCCGGGCTCGGCTCGCTCGGCGCTTCGACGGTCCGGGCGGGCCGGGAGGAGGAGGGCTCGGCCGGGGGGGCCTTGCTCGCCGCCTCGGGGACGGTCGGCGTGGGCTCCGCCCCGGACCCCGTCGCCTGGGCCTCTGCCTGCATCTCCGGCTCCGCTGGGAGCTCCATGCTGGCCGACTGCACCGGGGGAGGGGCCGCCGTGTCGGGCTCGGGCTCGGGCCAGGCCAGCCATGCCCCAAGGGCGATCACGGAGCACGCCGCGGCGGCGTAGTAGGGTCCCCGTCGCACACGATAGTCGCGGGCCTCATGCTCCATGGAGGGGCTGGAGGAGGGGTCGGACGGCACCCGGGAGGCCCAGGTCTCCGGTACGGACTCCGCCACCGGTGCTGCGCGCGGCGGGGCCGGCCGGGCCGGCTCCAAGCCCAGCTCGGCCGCGGCGTCGTCGATCCGGGCCAGCAGCAGCGCGGCGCTCTGTACCCGCAGCTCGGGCTTGCCCCGCAGGCAGTCGACGATCACCTGGCTGAGGCAGTCGGGCAGGCTCGGATCGACGGCCTGCGGGTGCTCGTACTTCTCTTGCGCCCCGTCCATGCCCTTCTTGACGATGTCCGCGCCGGGAAAGGCGCGCTTCTGGAGGAGCATCTCGTACAGGATGCACCCCAGGGAGAAGATGTCCGCGCGATGGTCTACAGAGGCGGCGCACTGGTACTGTTCGGGGGCCATGAAGCCGGGGGTGCCCATGGCGACGCCCAGGCGGGTCAGGGGCGCCTCGTCCGTGTCCTGGCGCAGCGTGGAGGCGATCCCGAAGTCGCTGACCCGGGCGATGCGGACCCCGTTCACCCGCTCGGTGAGGATGTTCTGGGGCTTGAGATCGCGGTGAACGACCCCGGCGGCGTGGGCGGCGCAGACCCCGTCCACGATCTCGCGGAAGAGCCCGACCGCCTCGGCCAGAGACAGCCGCTCGTTCTCCAGCAGCACGCCCAGGTCCGGCCCGTTGACGAATTCGGCGATGAGGCCGGGGTTCCCGTTGTAGAGGATGACGTCGGTCACGCGGACCACGTGGGGGTGGCTCAGGCGGGCCTGGACCTGGGCCTCGAGCTCGAAGCGGCGGCGGAAGGAGCCGTGGGCGAGGTAGAGCAGCTTCAGCGCGTGCTGGGTGCCCAGGGTGCTGTGGCGGACACGGTAGACCGCCCCCATGGAGCCCTCGGCGATCCACGCCTCGACCCGATAGCGGTCGACCTCGGTCCCCGGCTCGAGCAGCTCCCTCATCGGAAGGTCCAGGCGGCTGCCGCACCGGCGCCCAGCGCCAGGCCACCGGCGCCCATGGAGCCCACCCAGAGGCCGTTGGTCTGGCTGCGCAGGCGGTCCGTCTCGGAGGCGGGCGTGGCCGGGTCCTCCCAGCGGGAGTGGGAGCTCGCGGCGAGCGCATAGAGGGTCCCCGAGACCAGCAGCGAGCTGCCCGCGGCCACCAGGAGCGGGACCCTCCAGCGGTCCGGGCTGGCGGGCTCGACTGCGAGAACAGAGAAGGGCGGGAGCTCCGTGGCCTCCCAGGAGTACTGGGTCCAGTTCACCGCGCCGCTGTCGGCGATCCACTGCACCACCGAAGGCCCGGGGAGAGGGCGCTGGTGGCTGACCCGCCCGTCGACCATCAAGGATCCGACGGATGGGGTCGGCAGCTCGACCACCCCGCCCTCGTCCAGCGGCAGGGCCAGGTAGGACTCGCGCGTCGGGTGCTGCTCGGGCACCAGCTCGGTCGGGAACCGATACGAGGGCTCGATGCGGCGCGAGGAGAGGAAGGCCTGCTCGGCGCGGGTGGTGTCGCGCAGCAGCCAGGCCCGCAGGCCCTGGAGGCGGTGGAGACGCGCGGCGAGCGGCCGGGAGGCCGTCTCGGAGAGGCAGGGCAGGAGCAGCGCGCTCTCGTCGACCCCGCGTTGAAAGGCCTCCAGGTCGAGCCGACCGAAGGCCGCCTCGGCGTCCTCGATGGTCAGCAGCAGGCGGACGCTGGTGATGGGCTCGACGCAGTCGGCGCGGCCGACCCGCGGAACGACCAGCACCAGCGACACCAGGAGGCCCACGCATGGATTCCTGCTGGCCACCTTCACCTCGCGGGCCCTGGTGTTGCAGGTTGAATGCGGCTGCTTCATGGGGAGCATTGTACCGGACGGGGCGAGCATCGCAAGCTGCCCTCCTGACCGCCGGCGGTCCGATCGAGGACAACACGCTAGGTGTCCGCATGAAGAGCCTCGTCCCCGATCTCCGGATCCTGCGGGTGCTGCCTCCGGCGCTGGACCTGCCCCTTCCGGCCGCTCCGGGGGTGTTCGACCACCCGGTCACCGCCGCCAGCCTCGCCCGCTTCACGGCCCAGCGCGACCGCCTGCTGCTCGTGGCGATCGTGGGGGGGGCCTCGGGCGGCGAGCAGATCATCGGGCAGCTCACGGCCCACCGGATGCCTCACCCCGAAGAGCGGCCGGACGACCTCTATGTCGACGAGCTGGGCGTGAGCCCGACCTGGCGCAGGCGCGGCGTCGCCACGGCCCTGCTGGACGCCCTCGGCAGCCACCTCGGCGGCCAGGAGCCCCGCCAGATCTGGCTCGCGGCCGAGGCCGACAACCACGCCGCCCAGGCGCTCTACCGGCAGGTCGCCGAGGCCCCCGAGCCCGCGCTGATCTACCAGCTCCACCGGCGTTCCCCTCGGGGCCCGGCCTCGTGGGCGCCCGCCCAGGGAGGTCCGCTTCGGCAGCTCCCCACCTCGCCGACCTTGGATCTCAACCCGACCTCCCCACCCCCACCC
>DDSR01000088.1 GCA_002343455.1 Deltaproteobacteria bacterium UBA2385
CGCAGCCGCATCCCGTCTTCAGGCCCATGTGGAACTCCTCGATCCGCCAGCGCAATCGGTAGGTATCCACCACTCCTCGCGCCTGTTCGAGGGTCTCGACCGGTTCGTCGGTGAGAAGGACCCAGCACAGCCGGTCCTTCTTGGGAACGTCGCTGCCTTCCTCCTGCACAACGACCATAGTGAGGGCGATGGGCTCACCCTTCCGGCCGATGTTCTTGGGCGGAAGCAGGGTGACCTTGGTCGCCCGCAACGTCAGGCGCGCTTGACGCGGAGGCCGATTGTCACGACGGGGGACCTGAATGTCCAGATGGCCCAGGATCGGGCCGTTGTTCGCCGCGTCGATCGAGTAGTCCTCGCCGTCCACCTGCATGGCCAGCTTGCGATTGTGTACCGCCCGAATGACGAACCCCGCACCAGCGGTCCTGCATCGGACCAACGTCTCGTAGGCATCTCCCTCTCGGTCGAACACGGAGATGACGCGCGGTGGCTGCTCGGTTGCCGCACCGATCCGCGACACGAGGTGGTCGGCTCCGCGGGCCCAGACCTCGCTCTCCCGGGGCCGCTTCTTGCGCTGGTCACCGCTCTCCTTGGGTGAGGCCTTCTCCTTTGGCCGGGTCCACACGTCCTGCCGCGCCACGCCAAGCGTCTCGCCGTTGTCGCGATCCACGAGCAAGGTGGTGTGCACCATCAAGCCCTTGGTGCCACTGGATGTGCTGATTGGCCCCAAGCCATCAATGTCTGCGACCGCAGGGAAGCTCAGCGATGTCCCGTCCTCGATGGCCAACACCACACGGCGAGAGGATGCTCGGTCGATGGTCGCGGAGATGTGGCCGGAAAGCAGGCCATCGGGCGTCACGCTGTCGTTGCTGAGCATGCGGCAGCACCCCTTGATGGAGGGCCAAGTAACGCAGGCCCGAGGAATCGAGCCCCCGAACAGGCCAGCTTGGGCGGACACGATCAGTGCTGCGCGCGCGTTCCGTCTCGGGTCGCCCAGGGTTGCCTGCTCGAACTCACGAAGTACCCATTCGTCCACCGCTCGGGCCACGGCACACCTCCGGTGGATATGTTGACACGTCAATGGACAACTTGTGGGTAATGATGAGTCAGGGAGTGGGGGGGGGGCCGCCCACGCCAACGAACTGCCGGCGAGGGACGGAGGTTGGCAGGCCCAGCGAGAGTCGCGTCGGGTCGGCCAGGGCGGTGCGCAGGACCAGGGTCGCTGCGCCCAGGGGGATCGCGTCGTCTCCAAGGCTGGAGATGACGACGTCGGCTGCGGCCACGTTGGTCCACATGGTGCGGGCCTGGATCGCTCTGTTCAGGGGCGCGAGCAGCGCCTCCCCGGCGAGCGTCAGGCGGCCGCTGAGCACGATGCGTGAAGGGTTGACGATGTTGAGGAGGTTGGCCAGGGCGACCCCCAGGTGGTGGCCAGCGCGCTCGATGACCGCGACCGCCAGCGGGTCGCCGGCTGCCGCCGCCGCCGAGATGCTGCCCAGGTCGGGTGCGGGCTTCTTTGGATCGGTACCCTGCTGGAGTCGCAGGGCGAGGAAGTCGGACTCGATCGCCTTCGAGCCGATCATCGCCTCCAGGCAGCCGAACAGCCCGCAGCGACAGGGCGGACCCTGGGCGTCGATGGCGGTGTGGCCGATCTCGCCGGCGATGCCCTGGCCCCCACGGTAGATGTCGCCGTCGATGATCAGCCCGGCGCCGACGCCGGTCGCCAGCTTGACGTAGGCGAAGTCGCCCGCGCCGCGGCCCTGGCCCCAGTACAGCTCGCCCAGGGCGCCCAGGTTGGCGTCGTTCTCCAGGTAGGTGGGGACCGCCCAGCGCTGGGAGAGGGTGGCTCCCAGGTCGATGTCCCGCCAGGCCGGCAGGATGCTGGGAGAGAGCCGCCCGGGCGTGGAGGGGTGGACCGGGCAGGGCACGGCGACCCCGATGCCCAGGAGCTGGCCGGCGGAGAGCGAGGCCTTGGCCTGCACCTCGGCCAGGAGCTGGTCGATCTTCCTCAGCGTTCCCGGGGGGTCGGACTCGACCGGGCAGGCGACCGAAGCGCGGCTGAGCGTCCGCCCGCGCGGGTCCATCACGAGGGCGGTGAGGTGGGTCGCCCCGATGTCCAGCCCGATCATGCGGAAGCGGTCGTGCTCGAAGCGCAGCATCACGGGCGGGCGCCCGCCCTGCGACGGTCCGACCCGGGCCTCGCGCACGCCCCCCAGGTCGATGAGCTGCTGGACGAGGGCGGACACGGTGGAGCGGGAGAGGTCGCAGCGGCGGGCCACCTCGGCGCGGGAGATCTCTCCCTCGGTCCAGATGAGCTGGATGACGGCGGCGAGGTTGGACGGGGCCGGCTGCATGAGTCCAGCCTACCCTAAGTTCGGCCGGACAACAAACAAAGTTCGCCGAAGCGAAGAATTCCCTCTCGCGCACGGCACGCAGGGCCCAGCCGGTCGGGCCCAGCCGGTCGGGCTCAGCCGGTCGGGCTCAGCCGGGCAGGTGGACCAGGCAGGTGTGGATCCGCGCCTCGGTGAGCCCGGCCTCCTTGAAGCGGCCCTCACTGCTGGCGTCGATCGTCTGCAGCAGCTCGATCCGGCAGCCCGCCCACAAGGCCTCGACCTCGGCCGGGGGGACGCTCCAGGGGGGGCCTTCCAGGCGCTGCTGGTCGTAGTCGAAGACGCTGAGCAGCACGCGGGCGGCCGGCCGCAGCAGGTTGCGCAGGGTCCGCACATAGGAGGGGCGCCGGTCGGCGTCCATCGCGACGAGGGCGCCGCGGTCCCAGGCCCGGTCGAAGTGGCCCACCCGGTCGGCGTCCAGGGCGAAGAAGTCGCCGTGGTAGATGGTGACCCCCGAGCTGGTGTGGACCGTGAAGGGGCCGTCGGGCTCGACGAAGGCGCGCAGGCCCTGCTCCTGGTGGAACTCGGCGACCGCCTTTGCGGAGAGCTCTACGCCGGTGACGTCATGGCCCCGGCCCGCCAGGAAGGGCAGGTCGACGCTCTTGCCGGAGAGGGGGACCAGGATCCGGTGGTGGGGCTCGTCCAGCCAGGCGGCGAGGAAGGCCTGCAGATCGGCGTCGACACGGGGTTGGTGGAAGCCGATTTGGCCGTGCTCCCATCGGCGGAGCCAGAAGTCGTGATCCATGGGTGCTCCAGGAGCAGGGGGCGAGGGCCCGTGCGGGGGTCTAACCCGTTGCGGTCCCAACCTGGGGGAGGGGCGGCAAGCCGATCCGGGCGCGGGCCTCGGCGCAGGAGTCCTCGCCCACGGGGAAGTCGCGGCAGCTCTGCGGGCGCAGCGGGTAGGCCTCGCAGCGCAAGGTCGGGCGCGCGCCCAGCAGGCAGGGGCAGCGGCCGCCCGGTCGGCGGAGCTGCAGGACGCCGAAGTCGGGTTGCAGCAGCGCCCGGTGCAGCAGGGCGAAGGGCTCGTCGGCCTCGACCTCGACGCAGTCGAAGCCCTGAGCGCAGCAGGCCCCGCAGTCGCGGCAGGGATCGGTGGTCGGGGAGGGTGGGGGCATGATCTCGCTCGCCCGGCGGATTATCCCGTCGGCCTCAAGGAGCTGATGTGCCTTCCTGGCCTCCCGCTACCCTGGCCGATCCCCAGGACCGCCTCGACGCCGAGCGGCTGCGGGTCCCGGCCTGCCACGACGATCCCGACTGGCAGCGGCCGGTCCGGGCCCGCTACGTCGACCCGCTGGAGCTGGTCTGGCTGGCCACGGCCCACCGCCTGGGCCTGCACCTGCGCCGGGACCCGGCCATCTACAGCATGACCGACGGCAGCGGGCTGCTGGCGCTGGGGCCGCGGTCGGACCTGGACGCCGACGACAGCCTCTCGCAGATGGTGCTGCACGAGCTCTGCCACTGGATCACCAACGGCGCCGACAGCTTCGAGCAGCGGGACTGGGGCTTCCCCCTCTGGGACAACATCGATGTGCGCGAGCACGCCTGCCTGCGCCTGCAGTGCTGGCTGGCCACCCGCCACGGGCTGCGCGGCGTCTTCGCCCCGACCAGCGGCTTCCGCCAGTACTACGACAAGCTGCCCGAGGATCCGCTGCAGGCCCTGGACGAGAGCGAGTGGGAGGCCTCGGTCACCCGCATCGCCCGGCAGGCCGTGCAGCGGGCTCAGGGCGAGCCCTGGTGGGCGGCGCTGAGCCAGGCGATGGAGGCCTCGGCGGCGATCCGCGGGGTCCTGGCCCCCTTCCTGCCCGACTACCGCAGCGAGCACGAGGGCGACGAGCTGCCCGCCCTGTGGTCGCTCAGTAGGTGAACTCGGGGTCGGGCTCCCAGGACTGCAGGTCGGCGTAGCCCTCGATGCGGACATCGCCGACGTCGGGGGCCATGAAGCGGGTCTCGGTGAAGGGCTCGAACTGCGAGCGCGGGTCGCCGCTCCAGGTCGAGACCACCTTCATCGCCTGGAAGGTGCCCGCCGGCACCGTGACCTCTTCCTCGGCCAGCACCTCGAATGAGGCCGAGAGGGCCATCACCGCCTTGCTGGTGCCGCTCGCGCTGTAGAGCATCTCCGAGTCGAAGGACCAGGTCTGGCCGACCTCCAGGTCGTTGGGCAGGACCAGGGGGTGGTCGGGCAGGTCGATCGACCACCAGCCCGCCTCGTGCAGGGAGATCCCGTCGTTGCTGCGCTCCCAGGCCCCCTCCAGCAGGACGAGGCGCACCCCGTCGTCGCCGCAGGAGTAGCGCCAGGTCAGGCGGATCTCGTCCTCGGGCCAGGTGTGGGAGCTGAATTCGGCGGTCTCCTGCACCATGAAGACGCTGACGCCGGTGTACTCCTCCTCGCCCATGGCCAGGACCTCCCAGCTCCCCTCGCGGTCGTAGGTGCTGACCCCTTCGGGCGTGACCAGCCACTGCCAGTCGGCGCCCGTGCGCCAGGCGCCGGAGTAGCGCCCGCAGGGGCCGATCTCCTCGGTGCCGGTGTCGCTGCCGCTGGTGTCGACGTCCTTGTTGCCGCTGCAGGCCAGCAGGAGCAGGCAGGGGATGGTGACGAAGCGCATGAGGTCCTCCACGGTGGAGGCAGCCTACCCGACGCCCGCCCCGTCCGCCCGGCGAGCCGCCGAGGTGCCACTAGCTAGTGCCTGGCACTAGCTAGT
>DDSR01000275.1 GCA_002343455.1 Deltaproteobacteria bacterium UBA2385
CGGTCGGAGCTGTTTCTGGATAGTCCCGCCGCCATGCTGCCGCTGCTCCTCCTCGCCCTGACCGCCCGGGCCGACTCCGAGACCCTGCTGGGACCCGACGGGCCCAGCTGGAAGGCCTTCTCGGGCCGCGGCTACCTCGAAGTGCGCGGCAGCTGGACCGACGCCGACGGGACCCACTGGCAGCTCAGCGAGCGGCTGCGGCCCTCGGGCAGCGTCGCGGTCAGCGATCGGCTCTCCCTGCACGGCACCGTCGAAGCGAGCGTGCTGCAGGGCCGCCACGCGCCGGACGAGGCCCGCGCGGTGCTGGAGCAGGGGGTGATCGACGGCTCGGGCTTCGACAGCCTGGACCGCGCCCTTGAAGTGGTGGGCTGCACGCTGGACACCGAGCGGCGCTACGACTCGGTGGGCGATGTGGTGACCCTGGACCGGCTGCACGCCGACCTGAACCTGCCGGCGGTGGACCTGCGGCTGGGGCGGCAGGCGGTGAGCTGGGGCAGCGCTCGGGTGTTCAACCCGACGGACGTCTTCGCCGAGTACATCCTGGCCGAGCCCTGGCGGGAGCGGGCCGGCGTGGACGCGCTGCGCGCCTTGGTGCCGATCGGCGAGCGGGCGTCGATCACGGCGGTGGGCGGCTTCGACGACCTGCCGCTGGAGATCCGCCAGGCCCGCGACGAGGCCCTTCCCGACGAGTGGCAGGCGCTGGCCTGGAAGGGCGGGCTGCGCGGCACCCTGCTGACGGGTCCGGTGGACGTCTCGATGTTGGCCTTCCATCACCGCTCGGGACAGCTGCACCGCGACCTGGTCGGCCTGGATCTGCGCGGCGACACCGAGCTGGGCTGGTGGGTGGAGGCCGCCTGGGATGGCAGCCTCAGCACGACCGACGCCAGCTTCAAGGGCGACCCCAAGCTGGCGGTCGGCGTGGACTACAGCTTCGACCTGCTGCAGAGCCTGTACGTCTCGGCCCAGCTCATCTACGACGGCAGCGGCGCCTCTCCCGCGGCGATGGACCACCTCGCCCGCTCCTCTTCGAACCTCTCCTACGGGCTCGACTGCGGGGACGGCGAGCCTCCCTCGCTGCTGCCGCTGCCCGACCCGGGCATCGTCACGCCGATCGACCCCTACCGGGCGACCTTCGGCCGGGCCTACGCCCTGCTGATCGCGCGCCAGACGGTGACGAACGAGTGGACGGTGGACCTGACGACCCTGGTCAACCTGGAGGACGGCACCGGGCTGATCTTCCCCTCGACCACGGTCAACGTCGGCGGCCACCTGGCCCTCTCCGGCGGGGTCCAGGTGCTGGCCGGCAAGGACGGCGAGTTCCAGCCTCCCGAAGAGGCGCTGATCGACGGCAGCTTCGACTACAACCCCCTCGTACCGCGCTGGACGGCCCTCACCTGGGCTCGCTTCAGCTTCTGAGGAGTGCCCCGTGGCGCTGTGCAGGCTGGAAGATGTGACCAAGGACTACTGGCTGGGCGAGGTGCGGGTCCCCGCCTTGCGCGGCGTCAGCACCGAGATCCAGGCCGGGGAGTTCACCGCCTTCGCGGGGCCCTCGGGCTCGGGCAAGACGACCCTGCTGAACATCGTGGGGCTGCTGGACACGCCGACGGCCGGCAAGGTCTTCATCGACGGGACCGAGGCCTCCACGCTCTCGGGGGCGGCGCTGGGCAGGCTGCGCGCCTCGCGCATCGGCTTCATCTTCCAGTCCTTCAACCTGATCCCGGTGCTGTCGGCCTTCGAGAACGTCGAGCTGGCCTTGAAGCTGTCGGGCTTTCAGGGCGGTGACCAGAAGGAGCGGGTCCGCAAGGCCCTGGTGGATGTGGGGCTGGAGAAGTACCTCGACCGGCGGCCGAACCAGCTCTCGGGCGGCCAGCAGCAGCGTGTATCCATCGCGCGTGCGGTCGCCAACGAGCCGCGCATCCTCCTCGCCGACGAGCCCACCGGCAACCTCGATTCGCGCAACGGCGAGNNGCAGCAGCGGGTGGCGATCGCCCGGGCCCTGGTGAAGGAGCCGGCCCTGGTCCTGGCCGACGAGCCGACCGCCAACCTGGACCGCAAGACGGGCGAGGCGATCCTGGCCGATATGCGCCGCATGAACGAGGAGCGGGGGGCGACCTTCCTCTTCTCGACCCACGACCCGATGGTGATCGGGCACTGCCGGCGGGTGCTGCACGTCGAGGACGGGCTGGTGCAGTCCGAGAGCCACCACGAGCCCCATGCGCTCGGGGCGGCGACGTGAGCCAGAACCGCCTCATCCTGGCCCTGGCCTTCCGCAACCTGCTGCGGAACCTGCGGCGCACGGTCATCACCGGCGGCGCGGTGGTGGCCGGCGTGGCGGTGATGATCATGGGCTGGGGGCTGGTCGACGGCCTCGACGAGAACGTGCTGCGCGCGCAGGAAGGCACGGTGACGGGCCAGGTGGTCCTGCGACCGGACGGCTGGCCCGAGCAGGGCACGGCCTTCCCCCTGGACGAGGCCCAGCTCCCCTCCCCCGCCCTGGTGGCGGCGCTGGACGCCGACGAGCGCATCGAGGCCTGGACGGGCCGGACCTGGTTCCAGGGTCGAGCGGTGGCGGGGACCGAGGGCATCACGGTGCGGGGCTTCACCTACGACCCCGAGCGGGACGCCCGGGTCTTCGATCGGGAGGGCTGGAAGCTCGACGGCGCCTGGCCCGCCGCGCCGGAGGAGGTCGTCATCGGCCAGTGGCTGGCCGGCATCCTGCAGCGCGGCCCCGGCGAAGAGCTGGTGATCGAGGCCCGCACCCGCAGCGGGGCGATCAACGCCCTGCGCTTGAAGGTCAGCGGGGTGATCTCGACCGGCACGCCAGCCGCCGACCGGGTGGTCTGGATCCCCCTGCCCCAGGGCGAGACCCTGCTGGGCCTGGAGGGCGCCGTCTCGATGATCGCCCTGCGGCTGCCCCGGCGCTCCCTGGCCGAGGAGGTCGCGGCCAGCCTGGGCGGGCAGGGCTGGCGAGCGACGACCGTGATGTGGGAGACGCGCGACATCTTGTCGATCAACGCCTTCCGCCGCCGCGCGATCGCCCTGGTGGTGGTGATCCTGATGCTGATCGCCGCGACGGGGATCGCCAACACGGTGATCATGGCGGCCTACGAGCGGGTCCGCGAGATCGGCACCCTGCGGGCGATGGGCATGACGCCGGGGCAGATCCGGGCCCTCTTCCTGGTCGAGGGCGCCGTGCTCGGCTCCGTCGCGGGCCTGTCGGGGGCGCTGATCGGGGTGGTCGTGGTGGCCTGGTACGCCCGCCACGGCATCGACCTCTCGCAGGTGGCAAACAACGTCGGCGACATGGCCATGGCCAGCACCCTCTACATGCGCTTCTCCTGGCCGCCGGTCCTGGGCGCGCTGGGCTTCGGGCTGGGGGTCGCCCTGCTGGCCAGCCTGTGGCCCGCCCACCACGCCGCCAGCCTCAACCCCGCCGACGCGGTCCGGGCGGACTGATGCTGATCATTCGCCTCGCCCTGCGCAACGCCAGCCGCAACACCCGGCGGACGGCCCTGACGATGCTGACGGTGCTGCTGGGCACCATGCTGCTGACCCTGGGCATGTCCTGGGTCGAGGGCATCTTCGGCTCCTTCCAGATCGAGGCGGCCCGCTCGACCGGCCACGTCCGGGTGGTCACCCAGACCTTCGCCGAGCGGGAGATGCTCCAGCCGCTGCACGAGAACCTGCCGGTCACGGCCGGCCTGGAAGATACGCTGCGGGCCCTGCCCGGCGTGACCGAGGTCCACCCGCGCCTGAACCTGGGCGTGCTGGCGGCCAAGGATGGCGAAGAGCTGGGCGAGACGGTCTCGATGGTCGTCGCGGCGCCCCTCGCCTTCCACCGGCAGATCCTGGGCCTGGATCAGCGCATCGCCCAGGGGGGCTGGTTCTCCGCGGAGGACTTCGGCAAGGAGGCCCTGGTCGGCCGAGCCCTTGCTTCCGAGCTCGGCCTTGGCGTGGGCGACCGGCTGATCGTGCTGGGCCGCACCCAGGACGGCTCGATGTCGGACCTGCTCTTCCAGGTGGTCGGCATCACCGACACCGGCAACACCCTCTACGACCGGCAGATCTTCGTCGACCTGGAGCGCGGCCGCTGGATCGCCGACATCCCCGAAGGAGCCCTGGAGCTGCTGGTCTACGGCGAGGACCACAAAGAGGCCACCGAGCTGCAGGCCGTCGTCCAGCAGGCCATCTCCGGCCCCGAGGTGCTCGCCAGCCTCTCCCTGCCCGAGGGCGCCGGGCTGGTGGCGCAGGCCTGGAACCAGCGCGAGCCCTGGACCAGCGCCCTGGTCCTGGTCGACGCCATCGCGGCGATCATCGTCGGCTGCATCGTCTTCATCACGGCGCTGGGCGTGCTCAACACGATGCTGATGAGCGTGCTGGAGCGCACCGGCGAGATCGGCGTGCTGCGGGCGATGGGGCTCTCCACCCTGGGGGTCGTCGCCCTCTTCGTCGTCGAGGCCCTGCTGATCAGCATCGTCGGCGGAGCCCTGGGATCGGGCATCGGCAGCGTGCTCTCGATCGCCCTGGAGGGGGTCGGCCTCGATCTGGGGGGAGCGGCCCGCAACCTGCCGGATACGATGCCGGTCAACCGCATCCTCCACCCGATCTGGGCGCCCTCCCAAGCGCTGAAGTCCTTCCTGCTGGGACTGAGCGTGGCCCTTGTGGGGTCAAGCAGTCCAGCCCTCCGCGCCGCGCAGATCCAGCCGGTGCAGGCCATGCGCGCTCGGCGCTGAACCCTCAACCCCCGAAGCCCCATGAAGACCCTGCTGCTCCTGCTCCTCTCGATCGTCTTCGCCATGCCCGCCCAGGCCGCGCCGACCGCCGCCGAGGTGCTGGCCACCGTCGACAAGAACATGACCTTCGAGAGCCGCAAGACGACCGTCACGATGACGGTCACCAAGAACGGCCGGGTCAAGACCTACCAGATGGAGAGCTTCGGCCGCGGCGCGGACGAGGGCGCGGTCGAGTTCCTGGCCCCGGCCCGGGACAAGGGCACCCGGATGCTGAAGAAGGGCGGCGAGCTGTGGATGTTCCTGCCGCACGTCGAGAAGGTGCAGAAGATCAGCGGCCATATGCTGCGCCAGGGCCTGATGGGCAGCGACTTCAGCTACGAGGACATGCTGGAGACGGCGGCCCTGTCGGGGCGCTACGACGCCAAGGTGCTGGGCGAGGAGGTCAAGGACGGCCGCAAGACCTGGAAGCTGGAGATGACCGCCAAGAGCGCCGACGTCAGCTACCCCAAGCGGGTGAGCTGGATCGACCAGGAGTACGGCGTCCCGGTGCGTGAGGAGCTCTACGCGGTCTCGGGGATGCTGCTGAAGGTCTTCACCTTCACCGAGGTCAAGGACTTCGACGGGCGCAAGTTCCCGACGGTCTTCAAGGCCGAGGACCAGGTCCAGCAGGGCAGCCTGACCGAGCTGCGCTTCGACTCGCTGGAGTTCACGGTGGCGGTGCCCGAAGAGGTCTTCAACCTGCGCTGGCTGGAGCGCTGAGCCCAGCATGTGCGGGCGCTTCTCGCTGCGGGCCTCGGCGGCCGACCTGCTGAGCTTCTTCGGGCTGGTGGCCGACGACCGCGCCAGCCTGGAGGCGATCGGGCAGGCGGGGCTGCCCCGCTACAACATCGCGCCGGGCCAGCCGGTGCTGACGGCGAGGCTGGGCGAGCGCGGCGAGCGAAGGCTCGACCTGTTGCACTGGGGCCTGATGCCGGCCTGGTCCCGGGGCGAGCTGGCTGAGGTGCGCAAGCAGTCCTACCGGATGATCAACGCGCGGGCCGAGACGGCCTGGGAGAAGCCCTCCTTCCGCGCCGCGATCAGCCGCCGCCGCTGCCTGGTGCCGACCTCGGGCTTCTACGAGTGGGGGGCCGGCAAGGGCGCCGGGCGGCCGGCGACCCTGATCCACCGACCCGACGGCTCGCTCTTCGCGCTGGGCGGGATCTGGGAGCGCTGGGAGGGCGCGGAGGGCGAGGTCCACAGCCTCTCCCTGCTGACGATCGCCGCCGATGGGCCGGTGGCCGCGCTGCACGACCGGATGCCGGTGGTCCTGGCCCCGGCGCAGTTCCAGGACTGGCTGAGCGGTGATCGCGCGACGGCCGAGGCCCTGATGCTGCCTGATCTGCAGCTCCAGCTCGACCCGGTCGGCAACACGGTCAACAACGCGCGCCACGAAGGCCCGGAGTGCTGGGGCGATCGGGCCGCCGCCCTCGACTCAGCCCAGGGCACGTAGGCGGCGGGCCACCAGCGCGGCGATCTCCTCGGCGGGCAGCGCGGCGCTGAAGACGCAGACGACGCCGGGCCCCTCGAAGCGCACGAGGCCGACGGAGCCGTGCTGGTAGCTGCGCAGGGTGGTGGCCCCTACCTGCTGGAGCTCCCGAGGGGGCATCGCCGGCAGCGCCCGGTAGACCTGGCAGAGGTAGTGGACGCCGTCCTTCTCGTAGAGGATCAGCGCGCCCAGGCCGCTGGGCGCAGGCTGGCCCCCGACCAGCCGCAGGCCCTCGGCCCGGAGATCGGCGATCATCAGCAGGTCGGTCGGCACCCCGGCCTGTCGCAGCGAGGCCGCCAGGCGGGCCGGATCCTCCTGGGCGATGAAGCCCAGCGCCCCCGAGCCGCTGGTCTGCAGGTGCACCTCCACCAGTCCGCCCAGGGGGGGCTGGGCGGCGGCGTGCAGCGAGGCGCCCAGGGCCGCCAGCAGCACCGCGGAGGCCGCCACCAGCAGGGCGCGACCGAAGCCCTGCGGAGCCAGGGGCGAGGCGGAGAAGAAGGAGCGCCCCGGGGCGTCCGGGTCCGCCAGGAGCTCGCGGCAGGCCGCCTCGGCCTCGCGCAGCGCCCGGGCCTGGGCCGCCAGCTCGGGATCGGCCTCCAGGGCCCGCTGGACCTGCTCGATCAGATCCGGAGGGAGGTCGCCGCAGACAAAGCACGGCAGGAGCTGGGAGACGGCCTGGCGGTCGAGGCTCATGAGGCCTCCTCGGCCACCAGGCTCCAGGCCACTGCCGCGCGGGCCGCCCGGACCTGCTCCTCTCCCCAGCCCGACAGCTCGGCCAGGATGGCCGATGGACAGCGGTAGTAGAGGTCGAGCAGGTAGATCACACGATGTTCCGGCGGGCAGGCCGCGAGTCTCCGCCTGAGCTGGTCGGAGGTGGGGGTCGCGGTGCGGGCGGGCGCTTCGATCTCGATGCTGGCGGGGGCCGGGAGTTCCAGCCGGATCGAGATCCGCTGCCAGACCAGCTTGGACATCTGGCAGCAGATGGAGGCGTCCAGGCTCCAGCCCGGCACCGCCAGCGGCAGGGAGCGGGCGATGTCGGCCAGCAGCTCACGCGCGCGGGCCCGGTCCGGGGCCATGCCCAGGCAGATCGACCAGGTGGGGGGACCCCAATCCTGCCAGAGGCGGTCCAGCCCCTCTCCTCGGCGGAGGGCCTGGATCAGCCGCGCGTCGGCCATCGGGAGCGCACTCGACAGCGGAGGCCTCGGTCAGCGGGTGACGCTGGCGTAGGTGTTACCGCTCGCTTCCTGCCAGCGCTTGCGCACATCGTAGAGCGTCTTGGCCGTGGCCTGCCAGCCGGCGACGGCGTGCTGGATCCCGCCGGGGTTCCAGTAGGCGGCCTCGATCAGCTCGTGGTCGGCGTTGATCAGGCCGCTCTCGCGGGCCAGCTCGGCCAGGCGGGTGTGAGGGTAGATGCGGATGGGCTGCATCATCAGCAGGGTGAACAGGCGCAGGTTGCTGCCGAGCTGCAAGCGGGCGTGCAGCAGGAACTTGAAGACCGCCAGCAAGCTGCGCATGTCCTCGCCCGGCGAGTTCAGGAAGAAGCTGTACTCGACGTCCATGCCGTGCTTCTTGGCGACCTGGACGGTGTAGAGCATGTCCTCGTGCCGGAAGTTCTTGTCCAGGTTCTTCAGCATGCGGTCGTCGACGTGGTCGGGCGAAAACGACAGCAGGCCGCAGCCGGCGCGCTTCAGCCAGACCATCAGCTCGTCGGGCAGGGTGTTGCGGTGCTCGTTGAACCAGGCCGACCAGGCCACCTCGAGCCGGCGGTCGACGATCTCCTTGCAGATGTCGATGGCGTGCTTGACGGGGATGTTGAAGATCTGGTCGCAGAAGAACATCTGGCGGACGCCGTAGTCCTCGACCAGCTCCTGCATCTCGTCGACCACGTCGGCGGGGCTGCGCATCCGGACCTGGTGGCCCAGCAGGAAGGTGTCGCTGCAGTGGATGCAGCGCAGGGCGCAGCCGCGCTTGGCCTGCACGCCGACGCTGACGAAGCTGCTGGCGAGGTAGGGCGCGTGATCGACCAGGTCGCGGCGGGGGTGGCGCAGCGCCGGGAAGTCGACTTTGTCGGGGAAGCCGGTGAACTTCACCTGGCCGGCGTCGCGGTAGTAGACGCCCTTGACCTCCCAGGGGGTGTCCAGCTTGGCCAGCAGCTCGGGGAAGCTCTTCTCGGCCTCGCCCCAGACGCCGATGTCGATCGCGTCCAGCCGCTTCATCATCACCTCGCTGTAGAGGCTGAAGGCGGTGCCGCCGGCGACGACCTTGACGCCGGGCAGGCGCTTGCGAAGGAAGGCGATCGCCTCGGCCTGGGGCTGGAAGTCGTCGGTGTGCAGGTGGGGCATGCCCACCTTCATGTTGCGCAGAGAGATCCCGACGACGTCGGGCTTCATGCGGTCCAGCACCTGCCCGAAGGGCGTGTAGGGGTCGTCGCGGTACAAGTTGAGGTCGAAGATCTCGACCTCGTGCCCATCGAGGTGCGCCGCCAGGTAGGCGAGGCCGATGGGGTAGACCAGCTCCATGTCGAGGGCGGTGAAGGCCTGGACGAGCAGGACGCGCATGAGTCTTCCGACGGTAGGGGTGGCGGGACGGTCCTACCCTGCTGGGCCGCCGGAGGAAGCGGAGGAGGCGCGCCTGCTACCGATCGAGGCTGTCCAGCAGCTTGGGAGGCCCCTTTGGAAACTCCATCAGCTCCCAGGTCACGAACAGCCGCGGGGCGCGATCCAGCACCGGCTCCAGCGCGACGCCGATGGTGGCGTGGGTGCATGCCTCGCAGAGCAGGGTCTGGAGGTGGGCCGGGCTGTCGATCACCAGGCTCATCGCCTCGGCCGAGGTCGGGGCGGTCGCGACGGCCTGGTGGTGGAAGGCGAAGGGGAAGGCGTAGCTGCGGGCGCGGGTCCCGACCCTCTCGAAGCGGCCGGGGAGCTCGTGGACCGCCCGGCCGACGCTGGCCATCAGGGCCGAGTGCTCGCGCACCAGCGGCTCGAAGAGGGGCCAGGCCGTGACCGGGGCGAGCCCATGGCGGAGGCGGAGCTGGTTGAGCTCGGCCAGCAGCCGCGCCTCGGCCTCGATCGGGTGCTCGACCGAGGCGGGGGGCAGGCCCAGCGGGGCCGGCGCGGGAGCCGGCTGGTCGACGAAGACGCTGAAGAGCAGGACGACCTGGGTCTGGCTGTCCCGGGTGGCGACGACCTCCAGGCGGTGCTCGCCGGGGGTGTGGAAGCGGTCCACCCAGCGGGAGACGCCCTCGGTGAGGGAGATCTCCTCGACCTTGCCCATGGGCGGGGCCAGGAAGAGGCGCAGCTCGGCGCCCTTCCACTGGGGATCGAGCAGCTCGACCCGGAGGGGCAGGGGCGTGTCCAGCGCGATGTCCCGCGGGATGGGATCCAGGCGCGCCAGGGGCTGCGACCAGGCGACCACCCACATGGCCGAGCCGTCGTCGAAGCGGCGCGAGGCCATCCCCAGGTCGACGCCTGGGCCCTCAGCCACCGCGGAGGCGAGCTCGGCCAGGAGCGACTCGGGCAGGCTGCCCCCGCTGAGGGCCCGGACGAAGCGGACCTGGCCCGGGTAGCCGGCTCGGGCGGCGACCAGCGAGGCCGTGGGGGCGTCGATGCGGCTGCCCCGCTCGACGTGCAGGGTCAGCAGCTCCCGGCAGGCGGCGGCGAGGCCCTCGTCCCACCGCCCGCCGGGCACGCCCGCGACGAGCTGGCCTTCCTCTCCCGTGGGGGTCTCGAAGACCGGCCGGAAACGCACCTCGGGGATGCCCGCGGCCCGGGCGGCGACCGAGTCCAGCGGCCCCGGCGGCGCCTGCCGGACACCGCTCGCGCAGCCCGCCAGCAGCAGGAGGATCAGGCCGGGCGCGCTCACTCGGCTGCCAGGCCGATCAGCAGGTGGACGCCCTGGGGCTGCACCCGGGCCTCGATGCCGAGGTACTCGAAGCCGGGGTCCAGCAGCGCGACCCGGAAGTCGGGGCTGTCGTAGAGCCGCTCCAGGCAGTCCGCGACGGAGGAGGCCTGGCAGGTCTCGACCTGGACGCCGTTGACGAAGCCCGAGAGGCGCAGCCTCTCCATCAGGGAGGACCGGTCCAGCGCCACGGACCCGCCCTGCGCCATCGGCTTGCTGAGCACGAGGTCGAGGGTGGGGTCGCCCTGCCAGCGGTCCAGGCCCGCCGCGGCCCGCAGATCGCCGAGCAGGGCCTCGGCCAGGAGGATGGCCTCCTCGCGGCTGCTGACCGGGATGGCCTGGTCGTGGAGGCCCCGGGCGGTGGGCATCGGCTGGTCGACGAAGAGCGGCAGGGAGAGGGAGGTCCCGGGGAGCTCCAGGCGCAGCAGCCACTCGCCGGCCAGGTCGAGGCCGACCTTGATCGAGCCGGTCCCGTGCAGGCGGCCCCCCTGGGGATCGACCAGGGACCAGCCGACCGCTGCCGGCAGGTCCAGGGAGATCTCCTCGTCGAGCTGGTACTGCCGGGCGAAGGCGCCTACAGGCAGCGCCCGCGCGCTGAGGGCCACCCAGACGTCGTCCTTGTCCAGGCGGGCCCGGGCCAGGCCCAGGACCAGGCCCTGCTCCTGCGCCTCGTCCAGGAAGGCCAGCACGCTCGGCGGTGCGTCCGGCGTGGTCGAGCGCCCGAAGGCCATGCCGACCACCGGGAAGGGGAAGCCAGAGCGCAAGGCCGCCCAGCGGATCGCTCCCTCGCTCTGGCCGGGCAGGGACTGCATGGCCAGGGTCGCCGCGGCCCCCGACAGGGCCTCGTCCAGCTGCATGTCGCGGCCGCCGATGGCCAGGCCGACCACCGGATCGGCGGGGGGGGAGCTGCCCAGGGCGTAGACGTCGGCGACCATGGCCGGCAGCACGGGCGACTGCTCCATCAGGTCCTGGGTCTCGCGGGCTTGTCGCTTGCCCGCCTGCGCCGGGGGCGCGTACAGGAGCAGCGTGGCGCTGAGGCTGAGCGAGGACAGGAAGACGGCGCGGTGAGTCATGGAACCCTCCCTGTTCAGGACATCACACCTTGACCCCCACAACGTCAAGGACAATCCCGAATCCAGCGCGCGGGCCTCGACATGAGCGCGCGGGCGCCTCGCCATGAGGTAGGCTGCCGCCCTGTCCCTCCGGAGCGCCCATGGCCATCGAGTTCTCGCAAGCCTTCGACCCCTTTCGCGCCCTCAAGGCCGGGATCCACGCCCTGAAGACCGAGCCCGCGCCGGTCTTCGTCGGCGGGCTCCTGCTGTTCCTGGTGCAGAGCTGCCAGGGAGCCGGAAACCAGGTGCCCAACCCCAGCTCCGGAGGCAGCTCCTGGGACAGCGGCGACGACCCCTTCAGCAGCGGCGGCAACCCCTTCGAGGGCATGGACGAGGCGATGCTGGTCGTCGCCTTGATCATGGTGGGCGTGGGCTGCTGCATCGGGCTCTTCGTCTTCGCCGCGCAGTCCTTCCTGCAGCCGGGCATGTACCGGGTGGGGGAGCGCATGACGATCGACGGCACCGCAGGCATCGACGTGCTCTTCAGCGGCAAGGACGTCTGGCTCTCGATGATGGGCTACAAGCTGCTCACCGGCGTCATCGGCCTGGGAATCTTCACGGTCTTCGCCTCACCCGGGGGCCTGGTCATCGCCGGCGCCGTCGTGGCCCGCGACGGGGGCAGCCCCAACACGGCACTGCTGGTGCTCGGAGGCCTGCTGATCCTCGCCCTGGTGCTCCCCGCGTTGATCTACGTCATGCTCGGGCTGGGACTCGGAAGCGTGGCCATCAGCCTGGACCGCCTGGGGACCATGGAGGCGCTGGACCGAAGCTGGAGCCTGGCCAAGGGAAACCGCTTCCGCCTCTTCGTCTTCGGCCTCGTCAACGGCATCTTCGCCGGCGTGGCCGCTTTCGTCGGCATGTTGGCCTGCTGTGTCGGTATCCTCGCCACCGGCCCCGCCGCGACAGGCGTGGTCTTCTGCGCCCAGGCCAACGCCTGGCTGATGCTGACCCGCGACGATCACGAAGACTTCTTCATGGTCCGCCAGCTCGGCGTCGACTGAATCCCGCTTGACGGCGACCATGAGGTGGCTAGGAAGAACCCATGCGCCTCATGGTAAATCCTCTCGTCCTTGCTGCCGCCCTCGGTCTGATCGGTCCCGCCGCCCTGGCCGAGGATGAGGAGCGCGAGGAGGGCGACCGCCTCGCCGGCGTCTGGCAGCGCAAGTCCGGCGGAGATCGTTCGCCCCTGGCCCTTGGCGACCGGATCGAGGTGATCCCCTTCGACGGGACGGTGCTGCTGGACGACGGCGCGGCCGGGCCCAACGGCGCCTGGACGCTGGACGACGACGGCGGCGCCTCCCAGCAGCTGGTGCTGGACGGCCTTCAGATCGTGCGCCACTTCAGCGCGCAGGGCGACACCATGGCCGTCCGGACCGTCGTCGAGGGTGACGAAGGCCCCACCTCCTGGTCCGACACCTTCGAGCGGATGGGCTAAAGCCGCACCCTTCGAGGTGTGCATGCTCCTGCTCCTGCTCGTCGTCGGCTGCACCGGCGACTCGGTCCAGCTCGGTGACTTCTTCGTGGAGGTCGATCCCAAGACGGGCGGCCTGCGCGTGGACCGCAAGGGCCGCGAGGTGCTGGATCTGCAGCGCCTCGAGCTGGGCCAGGGCGAGGCCGAGATCCAGTTCGCCGTCGGCAGCTACCTCTTCGAGGAGCAGCCCACCGCCTGGCTGAGCGCCAGCAGCCTGAAGGTCCGCCACCGGCAGGACGGGATCAGCATGCTGGCCGATCTGCGCGACGAGGACGGGCGCGAGCTCGCCGGCCTGACCATCTGGCAGGCAGGCGCCGACCTGCTGGGCATCCAGGTGATCCCCTACCAGGGCGTCGAGATCGAGGGCGAGGCCCCCAACCGGGCCCGGGCGACCATGGACTGCACCGAGGGCGGGCCCTTCCTGGGCACAGGCGGTCACCAGCTCGACGTCGACCACCAGGGCGAGGCCTTCGCGCTGTGGGTGGCCGAGCCGGGCATCGGCAAGGTCGAGGACGACGTCCCGCCCGAGGACTGGTTCATCACCGGGACCCGCCACGCGACCAGCTATCCCCTGCCCTTCCTGCTGCGGCCCGAGCTGCCGATGGGCCTGCTGGCATCGACCTGGGCGCGGGTCGACCTGGACCTCTGCGCCAGCGACCCGGACCGCTACCAGGTCGGCGTCTGGGAGGGCGCCCTCTCCCTGTTCGTGATCGGCGGCGACGACGCGCTGGAGGTGGTGGAGAACCAGGCGATCTCGGCGGGCGGGGTGGCGGTGCCGCCCGACGTCGCCTTCGGGCCCTGGAACGACGCGATCCACGGGGCCGAGCGGGTCGCCGAGGTGGCCAGCACCCTCCGCGAGGCGGGCGCCCCGACCGCCCTGATCTGGACCGAGGACTGGAAGGGCGGGGCCGAGACCGGCTTCGGCTACCACCTCAGCCTGGACTGGTACCTGGACGAGGCGCTCTACCCGGACGCCGAGGGCATCGCCCAGGACCTGCGCGCCGCGGGCTTCGAGTGGCTGGCCTACTTCTCGCCCTTCGTGGGAGAGGAGACCCGGGCCTTCGAAGAGGCCTCCCACCTGCTGATGCAGACCGCGGAGGGCGAGCCCTACCTCTGGTCCTCGGCCACCCTGGAGCAGACCGGCGGGCTGGACCTCTCCGACTCCGAGGCGCGCGCCTGGGCGATCGAGCGCATGGACGAGCTGATCGGCGTCGGCTTCACCGGCTGGATGGCCGACTTCGCCGAGTGGATCCCCCCCGACGCGGTGCTGAAGAACGCCGACCCGATCGACCAGCACAACGCCTACACGCTGTGGTGGCAGCAGACCAACGCCGAGGCCCTGGCCGACATCGACGCCACCTGGTTCACCCGCTCGGGCTGGATCGGCACCCCCTCCCTCTCGCCCGTCACCTGGGGCGGCGATCAGCGCACCTCCTTCGACACCGACGACGGCTTTCCGACGGTGATCCCGCTGGGGCTGGGACTCTCCATCGCCGGCGTCGCCTTCTACGGGCACGACATCGCCGGCTACAACTCGATCGGCAACGAGCCCACCAGCAAGGAGCTCTGGTTCCGCTGGGCCTGGCTGGGGGCCTTCTCGCCGATCATGCGCACCCACCACGGCGCCTTCGCCGAGGACAACCACCAGCTCGACAGCGACGAGGAGACCCTCGCCCACTGGGTGCGCACCGCGACCGAGCACAGCCGCCTCTTCCCCTACCTCAAGGGCCTGGCCCAGCTCGCCCAGGACCGCGGCCGGCCCCTGCTCCTGCACCCCGCCCTGGTCTACCCCGGCTACGACTGGGCCCGGGCGGATGCCTGGCTGCTGGGCAGCGCGCTCTTCGTGGCCCCGGTCCTGGAGGAGGGCGCCACCGGCCGCGAGATCCTGCTCCCGCCGGGCGACTGGTACGACTGGTGGAGCGGCCAGCCCGTCAGCTCCGGCTGGTTCGCCGCCGAGGTGGACGAGATCCCCGTCTTCGCCGCCGCCGGGACCATCGTCCCGCTGCTGGCGGAGGCGCCCGAGACCTTCGTCAGCGGGACCGAGCTGCGCGACCTGGCCGACGTCGACGGGGCCCGCGTGCTGAGGGTCTTCGGCACGGGTGGCTCGTTCACCGAGGCCGATGGCACCCGCTACACCGCCCGCGGAGACGCCAGCGCCGCCGGGGTCGAGGAGGTCGAGCTGGACAGCGGCAGCGTGGAGGTCAACGGCCTGACCGTCGAGATCGTCGGCAGCGTGGCGCGCCGCTACCGGGTCGAGGTCCAGCCCTGAGGCCGTCCTAGCTGCCCAGCGCCCCGGTCACCTTCTCGTCGATGTAGGCGAAGAGGCCGTTGGCGGCGTCGGCCCAGGCGATCAGGCTGGCGATGATGCCGACGCTGACGACCATCGCGATCAGCCCGTACTCAATCGCCGTGGCGCCCGACTCGTCGTCGAGCAGTCGACCCAGGATGTCGGAGATCGGGGAGTTCATGGTGCGCTCGTGGGCAGGGGTCCGTTCGATGGTTGCCGCTTCCGGTAGGGTATCGCGAATCGCGGCCCCCATGTCGAAAATTTTTCGACACCCCAGTGCCCGCGACACCGGGAGCCCGAGATGGACTTGCACGAGCTGAGCGCCGTCGAGCTGCGGCGAGGCCTGGACCGCGGCGAGCTGGGCAGCGAGGAGCTGGTGAGGGCCCTGCACGCCCGGCGGGAGGAGGTCGATCCCGCGATCAACGGCTGGGTCCACCGCTTCGACGAGCAGGCCTTGCTCGACGCCCGCCGCGCCGACCAGGAGCGCGCCGCCGGTACGGCCCGGGGCCTGCTGCACGGCCTGCCCTTCTCGATCAAGGAGAACCTGGCGACCCCGGGCCTGCCGCAGACCCTGGGCATCCGCTCCCGGTTGGAGGAGAAGGCGACGGGCACCGCGGTGGTGGTGCAGGCCGCCCTGCGCGAGGGGGGGATCGCCCTGGGCAAGAGCAACGTCCCGCTGCTCTTGCTGGCGATGGAGACCCACAACGAGATCTGGGGCACCACCCGCAACCCCTGGGATCTGCGACGCACGCCCGGGGGCAGCAGCGGCGGCGAGGCGGCCCTGATCGCCAGCGGCCAGGTGCCCCTGGGGCTGGGCACCGACATCGGCGGCAGCATCCGCATCCCCGCGGCATGGTGCGGGATCTGCGGGCTCAAGCCGACCGTGGGGCGCTGGTCGGTGCGGGGCTCGGCCGGCGGCATCCCTGGCCAGGAGAGCGTGCGGGCCACGACCGGGCCGATGGCCCGCGGGGTCGAGGACCTGGTCCTGCTCTGGCAGGCCCTCTCCGAGCAGCACAGCCTCGACCCGCGGGTCCCTCCCCTCCCCTTGGACCAGCCCGACCGGATCGACCTGTCCCGCCTGCGGGTCGGCGTCTACGTCGACGACGGGGTCTTCGCCGCCTCTCCTCCCGTCGCCCGGGCCGTCTTCGAGGCGGCCGACGCGCTGCGGGCCGCGGGCGTCACGGTCGTGGACTACCAGCCGCCCGATGGCTGGGCCCTGGTGGACCAGTACTTCGGGGCGATCAGCGCGGACGGGACGGCCACCGCCAAGGCCCGGGTCGGCGATCAGCCGCCGACGGTGCAGCTCAAGACGCTCTTCCTGCTGGCCCGGCTGCCCGGCTTCGCCCGCAGCCTGGCGGCCTCAGCGCTGGAGGCCCGGGGCGAGCCGCGGGTCGCGAGGATGCTGCGGGCGCTGGGCGAGAAGAGCGTACAGCGGCTCTGGGCCATCCAGGCGGCCCGCGCCGCAATGCAGGAGCAGGAGCTGGCCTCCTGGGAGGCCCTGGGGCTGGACCTGGTGATCTGCCCGCCGACGGTGACCCCGCCGGCCCTGCTCGATCGCACCGGCGACTGGAGCCTGGGGGCCTGGCCGACCATGCGCTACAACATCCTCGACCTGCCCGCCGGCGTCGCCCCCGTCAGCACCGTCCGGGCGGACGAGCAGCAGCTCTCCTCCCCCGCCGACCGCCTCGATCGCCGCGCCGCCGAGTTTCTGGAGGGCAGCGCCGGCCTGCCCGTGGCGGTGCAGGTCGTGGCGCGCCCCTGGCAGGAGGGGCTCGTCCTGGCGGCCATGGCGGCCATCGAGCGCGGGGTCCGCGACCGCGAGGGCTTCCCGCGGCTCCCCGTGCCGGGGGGCCCCCATGTGGTGAGCGATGCAGCAACCGGATAGGCCCCTCGCGCGACCCGGACCGATCCCGCGCACCTCGCGCGGTTTCTCTTTGTCGAGACCCGCTCCATCCTGGAGCAGCCCGCCCCTCGCGGGTGCCAATGGGCGCCTGCGCGCCCGAAAGAAACCCGGGCGCACCCGCGCCCGAACCTACCGGGTCCCTCGCCCGCGCGTGGACTGGCCTGAACGGCCTTCTCCCCGGGTGCGGGATCCACGGAGAATTCGTGGAACCAAACCTCTGTGTCCTGATGGACTTTGAAAACATCGCCGCCGGAGCCGAGCGCGAAGGCTACGGCCGCTTCGACACCTCCCTGGTCATGACCCGCCTGAAGGAGAAGGGCCGCGTCCTGATCGCCCGCAGCTACGGCGACTGGGGCCGCTTCGCCAAGTACAAGCAGGCGATGCTCGAGAACGGCATCCAGTCCGTCGAGCTGACCAGCTACCGCAGCCAGGAGAAGAACCGGGCGGACATCGCCCTGGCCGTCGACGCGATGGAGCTGGCCTTCAGCCGCAACTACATCGACACCTTCGTGCTGCTCTCCGGCGACAGCGACTTCACCCCCCTGGTGATGCGCCTGCGCGAGCTCAACCGCCGGGTCATCGGCATCGGGACCCGCCGCAGCAGCAGCCGCCTGCTGGTCGAGAGCTGCGACGAGTTCATCTTCTACGAGTCGATCATCCGCAGCCGCCGCCCGGTCGAGGCCGAGCCCGAGCAGCGCCCCCGCCCCCGCCCCGATCCGACCATCGACGTCGGCAGCGACGCGGTCGAGAGCATCGACAAGGACGAGGCCTTCCGCCTGGTGGTCGAGACCATCGTCGGCGTGCAGAAGGACGAGGCCGGCCCGGTCCAGGGCGGCCGCCTGAAGCAGTCCCTGCTGCGCAAGGCGCCGACCTTCGACGAGTCCGAGTACGGCTACGCCGGCTTCGCCCGCTTCCTGGAGGCGGCGCGCGACAAGGGCCTGGTCCGCCTCTCGCAGGACGAGCACGCCGGTGGCTACCGGGTCGACCTCCCCAACGACCAGCCGGTCGAGGCCGAGAGCGCCCCCGAGGTCGAGGACGCCCCCCTGCTGCGCGGCGAGCCCGGTCGGCTGGCGGCGGTCCTGACCCGGATGGGGCTGGATCCGACCACCGCCCTGATGCGCCACATCATCGTCCACGAGTTCGTGGACCACGTCTCGGACCGCAGCCGCAAGAAGAAGCGCAACACCCTGCTCTACACGGTCGGCGACGTCGCCCGCCGCTGCCGGCAGGCCGATCCGCCGGTCCGCCAGAGCCAGGTCCGCAGCCTGCTCTCGGCCCTCTTCCAGGCTGGCGAGCTGCGCCACAGCGACGGCAACCCGATCCGGAAGGACACCTCCTCCTTCGTGGTGCGCGGCGACGGCGAAGAGCTGCTGCGCGCCCTGCGGGCCTTCTACGTCGACCGGCTGCTGGTCGCCGGCGAGACGCTGCGGGACGGCCGCGCGCTCTCCATCCTGCTGTGGGGCGACGAGGATCACGCCACCCAGTCCGAAGAGCTGGTGGCCTGGACCGCGCACGCCCAGTCCGAGAGCGCCCGAGCCCCCACCGCCCAGGGCGAGGGTGCCAACGGCGACGCCGAAGAGCGCAGCGACGAGGACGGCGAGGAGCCCACCGAGTCGAGCGAGGCCCCCGCCGCCAGCAGCGAGCCGGCCCAGGCCGACGCCGCCGAGGCCTCCGAGGACGCCGAGACCGAAG
>DDSR01000060.1 GCA_002343455.1 Deltaproteobacteria bacterium UBA2385
TTCTGGATAGCTGTTTCTGGATAGGCGCCCCTGCCGGGGGCGTAGCTTTCCCTTCCACGCCCCAGAGGCAGGACCCGATGGCCACCTCCGACCACGATGATCCTCGGTCCCGCCAGCTCAGCGGCTTGATCGAACGCGACGACGAGCCCGAGATCCTCGACGCCGAGGGGCGCCCGCTGGCCGCCGACGGCCCCGAGGCGGACCCTCGCAAGAACACGGTCCCGTCGAACCTGCCGGCCCTCTCCGGCCCCAGCTCGGCGGCGCGCAAGGGGGATCTGCTCTCCTACTACCTGGCCGAGGTGCGGCGCTACCCGCTGCTCAACCCGGAAGAAGAGCACGATCTCGCCCGCCGCTACGTGGAAGAGGGCGACCCCGAGGCCGCCCAGCGCCTGGTGACGGCCAACCTGCGGCTGGTGGTCAAGCTGGCCTTCCAGTACCACCGCCAGTGGAGCAACGTCCTCGACCTGATCCAGGAGGGCAACGTCGGCCTGGTCGAGGCCCTCTCCCGCTACGATCCGTACCGCGGCGTGCGCTTCTCCAGCTACGCCCAGTACTGGATCCGGGCGATGATCCTGCGCTTCCTGATGGACAACTACCGGCTGGTGCGGCTGGGGAGCACCCGGCACGGCCGCAAGCTGTTCTTCCAGCTCCAGAAGGAGCGCGACCGGCTGATCAAGGAGGGCCTGAACCCCTCGACCAAGGCGCTGGCCGAGCGCCTGCACGTGCCCGAGCAGGAGATCATCGACGTCGACCGCCAGCTCGCGGCGCCAGCGATGTCCCTGCACTCCCCGGTGGGCGACGAGGAGGGCCGCCCCCTGGAGGAGATGGTCTCCGGCAACCTGCGAGACCCCAGCGACGCCTACGAGCGGGGCCAGCTGGGCTCGCTGGTCAAGGAGCAGCTCGACCTCTTCTCGCTGGGCCTGAACGACGAGCGCGAGCGCATCATCTGGGAGCAGCGGCTGGTCGCCAGCGAGCCCCGAAGCCTGGCCGAGATCGGCGAGGAATTCGGGGTCAGCAAGGAGCGCATCCGCCAGGTCGAGGCGCGCATCAAGAAGCGCCTAAAGGAATTCCTCACCCAGGCGCTCGGAGACGAGATCGCCTTTGAATTCGACGTTCCGGAGGACGTATGAACAGCCTGAACGTGCGCGACGCCGTCGTTCGCACGGCCTTGAGGGTGCGTGAGTCCGCCCTTCGCGCCGCCCTTCGCCGCGCCGGCCCGGCCATCGACGACAGCCCGACGGACGGCGGCAGGGGGGACCATCCCCTCGGCGCGGCCGACCTGGCGCCCGGCCTGGGCTCGGGCCCCGACGCGCTGGCCCTGGCATCGCTGGGGCAGGCCGCCCTGTTGGCCGGCAAGGGCGATCCCCAGGGCCTCGTGCAGGCCCTGGCGGACCTGGCCATCCCCTCCCCCGCGCAGGCCGGGACGGTCGCCTGTCGGCTGATCCACCTCGCCGCGATCGCCAGCTGGGCGACCCCGGACGCGGCGGCCTCCGCCCGGATCGGCGGCGCGGCCCAGGCCCACATCGCCTGGCTCAAGCGGGAGCGTCCCCTCGACGAGCGCGACCCCGACGCCACGCTGGCCGCGGCAGCCTTGCTGATCGCCGCCCGCACCTGGCCGGCCCTGCCCTCCGCCCGGGACACCACCGCCCAGGCCCTCACGCTGCTGCCCTCCTCGGCCCGCGCGATGCTGGGCTCGGACGGCGCGCCGATCGGCGATCCCTCGACCGTGGCCCGGGCGCTCTGGGGCCTGGCGCTGGCCCGCGCCTGGGGAGAGCGCAGCGGTGTGGCCATGCCCGACGCCGCGATGGGGGCGTTCCTGGGTGGCAGCACCAGCCTGTGGCGGCTCGCCGGGGACTCCGGTCGACTGCCCGCCACCGGCGACCCGGCCCCGGCCTTGTTGCCGCTGGGCTCGGTCCCCCTGCCGCTGACGCTGCGCAGCCTGGCGATCGCCTGGGGCCTGGAGGACGACGCGCTGCCCACCACCTGGGACCCGGCGATCGACCGGCTGCTCGGGCGCCCCGCGCGCCTCGAAGCGAGCGAGCCGGCCCTCAGCGGGGCGATGGGGCCCGATGGGGCCTGGGCCCTCTGGCCCTGGCGCGACACCGGCCTGGCGGTCGCCCACAGCCGGATCAAGGGCAACGCCAGCCGTGGCTGGTTCCGGGCCAGCGACGGGCGGGTGCAGTGGGACCTGGACGATCGCCCCCTGGTCGTCGGCCAGCGCGGCCCGGCCTGCATGGTGGTGGCCCGGGTCGACGGGCCCCAGGCGCGGGTGATCGCCATCCCGCCGGGCACCGACGCCAAGGCCGACGAGCGGCCCGAGCGCGACATCAGCTGGCGCCAGGCCCGGATGGTGGTGGTCGATCGCGGCGTGGACCGCATCTCCTGGGAGCTGGGCCCCGACTGGAGCCTGGAGCCGGGCGAGAAGGGCGAGTGGCTGGCCCGCCACGGCGGGCGGACGCTGGTCGTCAAGCTCGACGAGGAGAGCTGGCGCTGGAGCGTCTCCGGCCGACGCATCGAGGGCCAGGGCGAGCCCACCGCCACCGTCCGCAGCATCTTCGAGCTTCGGTGACCCGCAGGGCTCAGCCCTTGCTGCCGTACTGCTCGATCAGGCGCTGGACCTCCAGCACGGCGTCCGTCTCGGCCTGGGCGTCCAGGCCGGCCTTCTCCAGCAGGCTGATCTCCTCGGCCAGCTTGTCCATGGCCGCGTCTGCGAGGCGCCGGTCGCCCACCTCGGCCAGGTCGGCCATGCCGCTCAGCGCGCGGTTGAGCTCCTCGACCAGGCCCTCGCTGCCCAGGCTGCCGTCGGCGGCCCCCGCCTCGACCGACCCGATCTCGCGCGGGCCTCCTTCGACCACCACCCGGGTCCGGCAGCGGTCCGCGAGGTAGCCCAGCGTGTCGGCCAGCTCGTCCATGCGCTCCCGCATGGCGCTGTAGGTCTGGAGCGTGTGCATCCGCTCGCCCTCGACGGCCATGCGGATGGTGTCGGTGACCACCGCCTCGGACGGCGCGGGGGAGATGACCTCGTCGAGGTCGTTGGCCCGGCTGTCCAGCTCGGAGACGAAGGCGCGGACGGCGTCGCTGGCCTGGTCGTAGGCCCTGGCCGCCGAGGGCAGCGCCTCGACCGCGATCTCGCCCTCGGGCAGGCCGCTCAGGCCCGGTCGACGCCGGGCGGTGATGGCCACATGGGCGCGCAGGCCCAGCAGCGCGCGGGCCTTCCAGACCACGCCGAGCACCCGGCTCATGCGCTCGGCTCGACGCTGCAGCAGGCGCTCGTCCTCGATGTAGCGCCGGGCGAGCTCCTCGCGGTCGGGGCGGCCCTCGAGCTCCTCGCGGCGCTCGGCGAGGTGGGCGGCCTGGGCGAGGGCGGCGAGGTGCTGCTCCAGCAGGCGGTTCTGCAGCTCGGCGAGGCGGCGTGGGTGTCGGAGCAGGTCGTCACCCCGGAACCAGGCGTCGTCACGGCGGACCTGGATGTGGGTCGAGAGCCGCCTGGGGGCGTCGCCGGTGATGGCCGGGCGGCGAAAGCGCTTGGCCAGCATGTAGATCCCTACGCCCGCTCCCATCAGGAGGCCGAGGATCAAACCGAAGAGCAGGGTGAGGAGGAGCTGCACGGCACGGCCTCGTTATCTCGCAGCGGCGCTGCGCGTGCCTCGACTGCGGCGATAACAGCGGCGATAACAGCGACGCGATAACAGCGAGGGGTGAGCCTCAGCCGCCGCCAGGCCCTCGCCCTCCTCGCCGCCGGTCCCGCCCTCGCCGCCCTCGGCGCCGGTGGCGTGCTCGCCACCGTCTGGGACCAGGCCCCTGGCCCGGGGTACCGCCACCTCTCTCCCAGCGAGGCCTCCTTCGTGCGGGCGCTGGGCGGCGCCGCCTGGCCGGCCACCGAAGCCTGTCCGCTGGACGGCGCCCTGGCGGAGCTCGACCTCTTCCTGGACGCATCGCTCGACAGCCTGCCCGAGCTGCCTCGCAAGGCCGCCCGGGCGGGGCTGCATGCCCTCGACGCCCTGACCCTGCCCGCGGCGGGGGCCCGCTTCCGGACCTTGGACCTCGCCCAGCGCTCGACCTGGCTGACGGCCTGGCTGAACAGCGACACCATGGCCCTGCGCAGCGCGGTCACCTCGATCGTGCTGGTCCTGGGCATGGGCTACACCACCCACCCCGCGGCCGCGCCGGCCTTCTCCCGGCTCTACCGCTGTGGGTACGGGCGATGAACCCGCTGATGCGCGAAGGGGCCCTGCTGCCCGCTCACCTGCTGATCGGCGCCCCGGTTCCGGCCGACGACGCGCAGGCCGCGCGCGGCGGGCTGGACCTGCGGGCGGACGCGGTGGTGGTCGGGACCGGTCCCGGGGGGGCGGCGGCGGCCCGGGCGATGGCGGCGGCGGGGATGAAGGTGATCCTGCTGGAAGAGGGCCCGGCGTACAGCCGCTTCCGCCCCAACCAGGCGACCGCGGCCCGCTACCATATGCAAGAGGGCGGCAGCATGGTCGCCCAGGGCCAGGGCTTCATGCCGATCGCCGCCGGCCGAGGCGTCGGCGGCGGCACGCTGGTCAACTCGGCCCTCTCCTTTCGCGCGCCGGACGAGGTGCTCGACGAGTGGGCCCGCTTGCTCCAGGATCAGGCCTTCTCGGCGGCCAGGATGGCCCCGCTCTTCGACGAGATCTCCGACCGCATCGGTGTTCGTATCGCCCACGCCGAGATCGCCGGCCGCAACAACCAGCTCCTGGTGCAGGGGGCGCGCGCGCTGGGGCTGCCCGCCGGCCTGGCCCCGCGCAGCACCCCGGGCTGCCAGGGCTGCGGGATGTGCAACTTCGGCTGCCCGGTGGGCGGCAAGGCCAGCACCAACCTGACCCTGCTGCCCGACGCCTGGCGCGACGGGGCCCGCGTCCAGGCCGAGACCCGGGTGGTCGAGGTCCTGGTCGAGGGCGGTCGGGCCGTGGGTGTGCGCGGGATCGCCTCGGACCCCGACAGCGGCGCCGAGGTGGGCGAGGTGCGGGTCCGCGCCGACAAGGTCGTGCTCTCGGCGGGCGCGGTCGGCACCCCCCGGCTGCTCTGGCACCAGGGCATCGCCGCCGCGCTGGGCCCGGTGGGCGAGGGCATGCACGTCCACCCCGGCAACGCCGTCCTGGGCGAGAACGACCAGGAGATCCGCCTCTGGGAGGGCGCCACCCAGGGGGCCTTCTTCACCGACCCCGAGCTGCCGGGGGTGCTGCCTCACGCCTTCACGGCCCCTCCCGAGGCCACCCTGGTGGCGCTGGGCATGGTCGGCGCCGACCTCGCCGCGGGGCTGGACCTGCTGCCGCGGCTCTCCGGCGCGGTGGTCCTGGTCAGCGACAAGGGCAACGGGCGGGTGCGCGCCACCGCCGAAGGCCGCGCCGCCTTGCGCTACGACTTCCTGGACGAGGATCTGCAGCGCACCAAGGCGGGGATGGTGCGCACGGCCGAGGCGCTGCTGGCCGCGGGCGCGCGCCGGATCAAGGGCCTGGTCCACGGCACGGGCTGGTACGAGGACGCCGCCTCCTTCAAGGCGGCCCTGAGCGGACGAGGCGTGACCGACTTCACCCTCTACGCGGCCCACCCGATGAGCAGCTGCCGGATGGGGCTGGACCCCTCGACCAGCGTCGTCGGGCCCGACGCCCAGGCCCACGGCCTGCCCGGGCTCTACATCATCGACGCCAGCGTCTTCCCGACCAGCCTGGGGGTCAACCCCCAGCTCACGATCATGACCCTGGCCACCCTGCTGGGCCGCCGGCTCGCGGGTCTGGGCTGAGGGTGGCCGCTCCGCCTCGACATCGGCCCTTGCAGGCCGGGATGCACCTGCGGGGCCTCCGGCTGGAGCAGCTCCTGGGCCAGGGCGGCGACGGCGAGGTCTGGTCGGCGGTCGACACCCAGGGCCAGCGGGTCGCCCTGAAAGCTCGGCCCCGCAGCGACGTCGAGACCGACCGGCGCATCCTCCAGGAGTACGAGCGCCTGCGCACCCTGCGCATCCCCAACGTGGTCCAGGTGATCTCGGTCGACTCCGACCAGGGCTATGTCTTCTTCACGATGGAGCTGGCCGCGGGCGAGCCGCTCGACCGCTACGTGGCGGCCGGCCCCAGCCTGGCTGACCGCGTCCGCCGCACCGCCTGGACCGGCGCCGGGGTCGCCCGCGCCCTGGCCGGCGTCCACCGCCTGCGCCTCGCCCACCGCGACATCAAGCCCGCCAACGTGCTGGTCGAGGCCCAGCAGCGCGACGGCCAGGATCGCCCGCCGCAGATCGTGGTGCTGGACTTCGGCACCAGCCGAGCCGGCATCGGCCACGCCGCCTACGAGGACGAAGGCCTGGTCGGCACGCCCCACTACATGGCGCCCGAGCAGCGCATCGGCCTGCCCGCCGACGAGCGGGTCGACCTGTACGCCCTCGGCGTCAGCCTGCACGAGGCCCTCTCCGGCCAGCCCGCCGGCTCCTGGACGGTCGGCCGCCCGCGCCCCTCGCTGGCCCTGCTCGGTCCCGAGGTCCCCCTGGCGCTGGGCGCCCTGGTCGACCGCCTGATCGCCCTGGACCCGGCCGACCGCCCCAGCGCGGAAGAGGCCCAGGACATCCTGGAGCGGATCGCGCAAGGGCGCAGCCTGGCCCCGGTCCCCTGGCCCTCGCCGGTCCACTACCGAGGAGACGCGACGCGCTTGCTGGAAGGCAGCGCCGTCGTCGTCGGCGCGGTCGGCAGCGGACGCCACCGCATGGTCCACGAGGCCCGCTGGCTGTGGTTCCGTCGGGGATGCCGCTCGCTGGCCGGCAGCTGCTCGGGCGACCGCCCCTGGGGAGGCCTCGCCCAGGTCCTCGGCGAGCTGCTGCGCCCCCTCTCCCCCGAGGACGCCCGCGCCCTGCTCGGGGCCGAGGCCGCCGACCTGCAGGTCCTGGGCGCGGGGCTGGTGCCGACCGGGATCCCCCGCGGGGGCGGGACCACCGACCCGGCCCGGGTGGGCAGGGCCCTGGCCCGGGTCCTCAGCCGCGCCGGCCCGCTGGCGGTGGTGCTCTGGGAGGTCGACGAAGCCGACCCCGGGACCGCCCGCGCCCTGCCGATGCTGGCCCGATCGCTGGGGCCCCGGGACCGCCTCTGGGCGACCGCCCGCCGACCGGGCTTCTCGCTGCGGACCCTGATGCCCCCCGCCTGGGAAGGCGCCGACCACGCCGCCGTCTTCGAGGAGCTCGCCCACCAGGGTCCGCAGCCCGGCTCAGACCCCCAGGCCAGCCCGCTGCTCAGCTGCGCCGCGGCCTGGTCGGTGCTGGCTGCCTCTCGCCAGGAGGAGGGGCCTGCCTCGCCCCCGCCGGCCGGCCTGGAGGCCCTCGCCCTGCTGGAGTCTCCCTTCCCACGGACCGTGGCCGAGCGCCTGCACCCCGAGCTCGCCGCCCTGGTCAGCGGCGGGCACCTGCGACGGGTCACCGACGAGCAGGACGACGCCGAGCTGACCACGCCCCGCACCCGCGAGCAGCTGCGCTTCGCCGACGAGGGGACCCGCGTCCTGACCCTGGCCCGGATCCAGGACCCGACGACGCTGCTGCACGCGGCCTCGGCCGCCTGGCGCCAGAGCAGCGAGCAGCCCGAGCGGGTCCGACGGGCCGCCGCGGCCGAGGCCCGGGCCGGACACCCCGCCGAGGCGCTGCTCCGCGCCGCCATCCGCGAAGAGCTGGACCGCGGCCGCCCGATCGAGCTGGACCGCTGGCTCAAGCTCTACGAGCTGCACCACGGGCAGATCGACCCGGCCGACTTCGAGCTGCAGCTGGCCCGCCTGCTGGCCGATCTCGAGCTTCGGCCCGCCTCGGTCGGGGTGCCCGAGCTGGACGCCCTGCTGCAGCGAGCCCGAGACCGCCTGGAGGCGGGCCGCGCGACCTGGCTGCGGGTCGTCCACGAGGCCCGGCGCGGCGATCGGGACCTGGCCATCGAGCTGGGCCAGCGCGAGGCGGCGGCCCAGGAGCGCGAGCAGCCCGGCCTGGCCGCCGACATCCTGCGCGAGGTCAGCCTCGCCCACCTCAGCCGCGGCGAGCTGGCGCCGGCCGTCCAGGACGCCCGCCAGGCCCTCAGCCTCGCCCGAGAGGCCGCCCGTCGCCAGTCGCAGGGAGGACGCGGCACGCTGACCCGCAGCGAAGGCGCCGCCACGACCACCCTCTCCGCGGCCCTTCTCTACGCCGGGCGGGTGCGCGAGGCCTCCGACCTCTGCGAAGAGGGCGCCACCCGCTGCCGGCTGGAGGGCCAACCCCGCGGCGAGGGCGCCTTGCTGGCCAACCGGGGGGTCGGGCTGCTGGTCCTGGGGCAGCGCGAGGGCGCCGAGGCGGCGCTGGCCCGGGCGCGCGAGGTGCAGCCGCGCCACCGGGATCCGGTGGTTCTGGCCACCATCGCCGTGACCCAGGCCCGGCTGGCGGTGGAGCGAGGCGACCTCGAAGCGGGCGAGGTCCTGGTGGCCGAGGGCCTCACCGCCGCCGAGGCGGTCGGGGACTCGCACCTCGTCGGCGAGGCCTGGTGCGTGGTGCTCGAGGGGGCGGTCCACCGCGCGGATCCCGCCGAAGCCCAGCGGGCGCTCTCGGCCTATGGCGCGGTCGGCGTGGGCTCGACTATGGACCACTGGCCGGCGGTGCTGGCCCGCTGGCGCTGGCTGACGGGCGATCTGCGGGGCGCCCTGCTGGCCACCGACGAGCCGCGGGACGGCCACGGCGAGCTCTGCATCCGCGCCGAGCGCTGCCGGCTCTGGCTGGTCGCCGGCGAGTACGAGCGCGCCCTTGCCGAGGCGCGCCCCCTGGCCGAGGTGGCCGCCTCGCACCAGCACGCCGTNNGTCGCCGCGGCGGCCTCGGCGGCCCCCGACGCGGACTTCCTGCCCCTGATCGCCGGCAGCCGCAGCAGCCGCTGGACCCACATCTACCTGGGCGCGCTCCACCTCGACGCCATCCGGCGCCGCCTGCGGGGCGAGAACGTCGACGGCCTGCTGCGCCAGCTCCGGGCCCGAAGCGCCGACCTCGACCACCGCTTGTATGCAGCCTTGGCCCGCCCCGAAGGCTGGTAGGGCCCAGCGCCCGGCCGCCTCGCGCTAAGCTGCCCGCCCCCCTCCCCTCCCTCGTGACCGTGCCCACCCC
>DDSR01000064.1 GCA_002343455.1 Deltaproteobacteria bacterium UBA2385
GGGGGTCGTCCGGCCGCCAGCCCCACCCGCTGTTTCTGGATAAAGGAGTTTCCCTCGCCCCGGAACCCCGCCATGGATCGAGACTTCCTCGCCCTCCTCGACCGAAGCGCCCTGCTCCAGGGCCTCGATCCCCTCAGCCGGACCGCCCTGGGGATGCACTTCCAGTCGGTGCGCTACGCGCCCGGCGAGACGATGATGGCGGCGGGCAGCGTCGGCGATCGGCTCGTGTTGGTCCTCAGCGGCGACGCCCAGGTCCGGCTGGCCGACACCGACGCCGACCCCCTCACCCTGGGGCCCGACTCCCTGCTTGGCGAGGTGGCCTTCTTCGGCCAGGTGCCCGGCCGCACCGCGACCGTCCTGGCCCAGACCGAGGTGGTCGCCGCCACCCTGACCCGGGAGACCTACCAGGCCATGGTCGCCACCGACCCCGGCGCGGCCGAGACCCTCGAGAAGCTGGTCTTGAGCCTGCTGATGGAGCGCGTCGCGGCCACCAACGCCCGCACGGTGGCCATCCTGGCCCGGCACGAGCACGACCCGATCTTCCAGGCCGAAGCCCGGATGCTGGCGAGGCGCCCATGAACCCCGAGCTCATCCCCGTCGACCTCCTCACCCGCATCCCCGGCTTCGAGCGGGCCAGCGAGGCCCAGCTCATGCTGGTGGCCAAGGAGCTGGCGCTCGAAGAGGTCAGCGGTCGGACCTTCCTGGAAGAGGGCGAGCCAGCCAACGACCTCTTCTTCCTCCTGCAGGGCGAGGTCGAGGTCGTCATGACCACCCCCACCGGCAGCAAGGTGGTCGTCGGCGTGCTCGCGCCCCCCGCCATCCTTGGCTTCGCCGGGCTGATGGGCGAGGGCAAGCGGGTCGCCTCCGTCCGCGCCCGGGGCAAGGTGCGGCTGTTGCGCATGGACGGCCGACGCGCTCGCGAGCTCTTGCAGGCCGACGACGAGGTCAGCGCCGTGCTGCGGCGGGTCCTGCTGATCGCCCTGTCCTCGCAGCTGGCTCGCGCAAACCAGCTCTTTGCCCGGCTCTCCCAGGCCTCGCCGGAGTGGGGTCAGGGCCTGCAGGGTGTGGTCGTCTAGGCTGGGAGCCGCTCCCGGCCGGGCTACACTACGCCGGCCACTCTTGGAGACGCGTGTGCGGCTGCTCCCCCTCCTGCTCTGCCTCCTCAGCGCCTGCGCGAGCGAGGACTACGCCCGCCTGTACGCCGCCCAGGAGAAGGCCCCCTCCTTGTCCGCCCAGGAGATCGAGGCCCTCGAACATATGGGCCCGACGCAGATCGACGGCGGGATCAACTTCGCCACCTGGAGCGCCCGCGCCACCCGGATGGAGCTGCTGGTCTTCGAGGACCCCGAGAGCGATCTGCCGACCCAGACCTACGAGATGACCCGCCAGGGCGACGTCTGGAACGTCTTCGTGGGCGGGCTTGGGGTGGGCACCCACTACGGCTTCCGGGCCTGGGGGCCGAACTGGCCCTACGTCGACGACTTCGTTCCCGGCACGACCCGGGGCTTCCTGACCGATGTGGACGAGGCGGGGAACCGCTTCAACCCGAACAAGCTGCTCTTCGACCCCTGGAGCAAGGCCCTGCACCGCGACTTCGACTGGTCCAAGGGCAGCAGCGCCAGCGGGCCGCACCGCTACCAGGTCAGCTACGGCGCGGCGGCCAAGTCGCTGATCGTGCGCAGCGACTACGAGTGGTCCAGCCACGAGGAGCAGTGGCGGGCCATGCGGGCCAGCGGCGACCACCCCGGGCACGCCGAGCACGAGCTGGTCTACTACGAGGTCCACCCCAAGGGCCTGACCGCCAACCCGGCCAGCGGGGTCGACCACCCCGGCACCTGGAAGGGAATCGGCCAGATGGCGCCGTACCTGGCCGATCTGGGCATCACCAGCGTCGAGCTGCTGCCGATCCACGAGAAGCCCGACGACGGCGGCTACTGGGGCTACAACAACCTCAGCTTCTTCGCCCCCGAGATCCGCCTCGCGGCCTCCGCCCAGTCCGAAGGCGACGCCAGCGCGGTCCTCGACGAGTTCAAGGAGATGGTCGACCAGCTCCACCAGCACGGCATCGAGGTGATCGTCGACGTGGTCTACAACCACACGGGCGAGGGCGGGCTGTGGCGGGAGAAGCTCTACTTCGAGAGCTTCGAGGAGGCCGAGAGCTTCAACTTCGACCCCAAGGAGGTCGCGGGCATCTACAGCTACCGGGGGCTGGACAACCACGGCTGGTACGCGCTCTCGGGCGACGGGCAGACCTACTGGAACAACACCGGGGTCGGCAACCAGACCCGGCCCAACAACGCCCCGATGCGGCGCCTGATCATGGACAGCCTGCACTTCATGGTCGAGGAGCTGCACGTCGACGGCTTCCGCTTCGACCTCGCCGGCATCCTGGGCGAGCAGGATCTGAACTACAACACCTGGATCGACCCCTCCGAGACCATCCTGCAGGAGATCATCGACGACCCGGTCCTGCGCGCCCACAACACGCGGATCATCTCCGAGCCCTGGACGGCGGCGGGGACGGGGCCGGGCATCGGCGGCTTCCCGGCCAGCAGCGACGGCGAGGCCGGCTGGGGCGAGTGGAACGCCCACTTCCGCGACTGGTGGCGCAGCATGGTCAACAACGACGACTGGGTGTTCAACAGCGTCGACGGGCTGGACGGCGGGGCGGTCCTGACCGGCTCCGAGGCGCTGTACGGCTGGAACGGGCGGCGGCCGACCGCGGCCTTCAACTTCGTGACCGTCCACGACGGCTTCACGATGTACGATCTGTTCTCGTACAACGAGAAGCAGAACGAGTGCGGCCTGCTCAACCCGATCTGCTGCGACGATCCGACCAGCGCCTGGTGCGACACCGAGAGCGGCGAGGAGAACAACCGCAGCCGGGACTGGGGCCAGGACCAGGAGCCCTTCAAGCGCCAGCAGATGCGCAACCTGTTCACGGCGATGCTGATCAGCCACGGCACCCCGATGCTGTACGGCGGCGACGAGTGGATGCGGACCCAGTACGGCAACAACAACGCCTACAGCACCTGGGCCGACAACGAGTGGAACTGGTTCCGCTGGGGCGAGTGGCAGAGCATCAACAACAAGCACCGCTACCGGATGCACGACTTCGTGCGCTCGCTCATCCAGCTGCGCAAGGACCACGCCTACGCCCTGGCCCCCGCCGAGTACGGGGGCGGCATGCCGTTCTCCTGGAAGAACACCGGCAACGGCGAGATGAGCAACGAGGACTGGGCCGGCCGGGCGCTGATGATCCACTACTACGACGACGGCTCCGGGGACTGGGGCCCCGAGCTGGCCATCCTGCTCAACATGAACCGCTACGACACGGAGTTCACCCTGCCCGGCGGGCGCGACTGGGCGGTCGTGGTCGACACCCAGCAGTACTACGATCTGCCGGGCCTCAGCGGCGAGGCCGAGGGCTGGTTCAGCAGCAACCCCGACGCCGATCCCTACCTCAGCCGCAACATCACGCCCGACAACGAGGATCCGGTCGGCTCCAGCTACACCGCCAAGGCCAGCAGCATCGTCGTGCTCCGCCAGCGATGAGTCGCCCATCGCGCCCGGGCGCCTCCGTAGAGCTCGAAACCAGCCCATGCCTCGGCGCCTTGGCGACATGGGCGACGCGGGGGTTGGGGGG
>DDSR01000166.1 GCA_002343455.1 Deltaproteobacteria bacterium UBA2385
CTCGGTGGGCTCGGTGGGCTCGGTCGGGGTCGTGGGTTCGGTAGGCTCGGTGGGCGTCGTGGGTGAGGTGGGGGTTGTGGGCTCGGTCGGCGTCGTCGCCTCGGGCTCGGGCTTGGGCGCGCAGGCCAGCAGCAGGGGGAGCAGTGGGAGGGGCATGGTCAACCCCCGTCGTCGGTGGCGGGGAAGAGGTCGGACTCGCTCAGGTCGTCGTAGTAAGAGGCGTGGAAGCGGTTGGCCCAACGGGGGCCTTTGGTGTGGGCGTACGTCGTCGACGCGAAGTTGAACTCGACACTTTTCTTATCCCGATCGCTGGTAGATAGGGAATCAAAGTAGTTGTAGAAGTATCCGTTGCTCGAGTCCCACACCAGGTAGACCGGGCTCGACACCTCGGGGCTGTGCCACTCCGTCTCGCTCACGTCGAACCAGAAGGTGCCCTGGAAGCGATCTGGCCGAATGCGGGAGGTGCAGACCTGGAAGGGGTAGAAAGGATCGTAGACGGGGAGGTCCTCGTCCCACGGCTCGCTGGAGTTGATTGGCCAACCGTTGTAGCCTCCGTTCTCTTCGATCGCTCCAGCTATGTTATGCTCTGTCATTGTGTAGTACAGGTGCGGGTCGCCAGGCCACTCCAATCCGACGTCGTATCGCTGCTTTGTCTGGAGGTCGGCGTAGACCTCTTCGACCGGGCTCCAGTACCAAACGCTCGTGCTCACTTCAAAGGCGCCCTGGACCTTTGGTGTGGGCGTAACCCAGGTGGATGCGTAGGAGTTTACAGTGCTGACGCCATGAACACCAAGCTCGGCCAGGTATGGCGGGTTGGGTCCGGCTTGTCGGTCCACAATGAGGACGGCCTCCGCCTGCATCAGCCGCATGATCAGATCATCATCGCCGGGAGGGCTGCACTCCGTCCAGGGCGCGTCGTCCAGCGTGATGTGAGCTGCCTTGTGGGCCGCCACCTCCTCCCCACGCCAGGTGCGCAGCGGTACCTCGGGCGGCTTACACGCCACGCTCAAGACCAGGGCGATCAGGCGGGGGAGCTTCACGGTCTGGGACCTCCCGCAGGCAGGGATGCCTTCGGGGCAGGGATGCCCCGGGTAGAGTTCATGGTAGCGCTCGGAAATTGCCCCTGCAAGGACCGGCGTCGTCTCCGATTGGCTCTCTGCTGGATCTTCTCCTCCGAATCGGTCATGCTCGGCCGGCCGCGCGCGCGGCTCGGAGGCAGCATGCTCGGCCTGGCCCAGCGAGAGAAGCCCACGTCCAGAGGGGCGCCCACCCCGACCCCCACCCCCTCGGCCTCCTCGCTCGACGAGGTGGGCAACGCGGCGCTCACGCAGGAGGCCGGCCTCTCGGGCGGCTCCCAGGGTATCTCCGACGCCGAGGCCTCCTCCTGGCTGCACGAGGGCGACGGCCCGGGGGTGCACAAGGCGCCGCTGCGCGTCAGCAGCCTGAAGAAGGGGATGAAGGGCGCGTTGGTGGGCAGCGGCGACCCCATCACGCTCAGCGCCACGGCCTCGGGCGGCCAGGGCGAGTCGGTGGACGACGGCAGCGCCTGCCTGGTGCTCGCTGTCTCGGGGGACCGGGCCAAGGTGCGCGTCCGGAAGGGCGAGAAGAACGTCGACGGCTGGGTGGACCGGGCGCTCTTCTCGGACAACCCGGGCCTGACCCGGGACGAAGACGACAAGAAGCTGATGGACGACTACGTCTTCCAAAAGTTCGACGGGGACCTCTCTCCCGTCAACCCCACGGGCAAGGACACGGCCCAGGGCGCGGTCGGCAACTGTTTCTTGATCGCGGCGATGGCGGCGGTGGCCAACGCCAGCCCCTCCACCATCCAGCAGGCGATCACCTACAACAAGGAGAAGGGCACCTACACGGTGCGCTTCTTCGAAGAGGGCCGCGGGGGATCGCGCAAGGCGGTCCATGTCGAGGTGGACGAGTACCTGCCGGTCGAGCGAGGCACGGCCGACCCGGCCTACGCGGGCGATCCGGGGGTGCCCCTGTGGCCTGCGATCATGGAGAAGGCCTACGCGAAGTGGAAGGGCGGCTACGATGTGATCGGCGAGGGCGGCGATGGCGGCGCCGCCATGGCGGAGCTGACGGGCGCCCGCTCGATCGCGCGCAACCCGGCCGCGATGCGGGAGTCCGAGGTCATCCCCTACTTCGAGAAGGCCACGCAGGACGGCAAGGCGATCTACGCCGGCGTGTACGATGGCAAGGGGGCCGCGACCAGCAGCCCGCTGAGCGGCTCGGCCGACGGGCCCTACACGGGCAGGGTCAGCCACGGCCACAAGTGGAATGAGATCATCCCGGGCTCGGTGAGGATCACGGACAGTGCGGGCAAGGCCCCCGCCGCCCGGGATCGGGGCAAGGAGGGCGACACGGAGGGCAAGCTGGAGGGCAGCGGCGTGAAGTCGGGCACGGTCGGCTACAAGGAGAGCGACAACGGCAGCATCGAGCTGGCCTACACCAAGGGGAGGGGGCCCGCGGAGGGGGGCGACCTGCAGGTCGACTTCCGCTACCAGGGGGTCCTCAACGCGGACAAGCTGCTGATCGGCAACCACGCCTACGCCTTCGAGGGGGTGGTCGACGGCACGCTGTTGCAGTTCTACAACCCCTGGGGCAGCTACCAGCCCAAGCCGATCACCCCGGCTGAGTTCCTCGAGTACTTCGACTCCCTGGCGGTGAACCAGGCGCCGAAGGCGAAGACCCGGTCGTGAAGCGCGTCCTGCCCGGGGAGCCCATCCCCGCCGACGCCGACGAGGTGGTGCTGGCCCCCGGCGTGCACCACGGTTCGCTCGAGATCGAGCGCTCCCTGGTCCTTCGCGGCGAGCCGGGCGCGATCCTGGACGGGGGTGCGCGCGGGTGGACGGTCCTGATCCAGGCCGACGAGGCGACGGTGCGCATCGAGGGCCTCACCCTTCGCAACGGCCACGCCGAGGCGGGGGCCAACCTCTATGTGAACGGGTGGAGCGAGGTCGAGCTGGTCGACTGCCGCTTCGAGGATGGCCGCGCTCCGGGAGGCGGGGGGGCTGGCGCCTGGATCGCCGCCGGGCGGGTCTCGTTTCGCGACTGCAGCTTCTCGGGCAACCGGGCCCGCTGGGGCGGAGATCTGGTCGCCACGGGGGCCGCGGAGGTCAGCGCCGAGGGCACCCGCTTCGCGGGCGATGTCGCCGCGCGGGAGGGGGCCTTGCTCTCGCTCTCCCATTGCCGGGTGGAGGGTCGGCTCGACCTGCGGGGCACCACGACGCGGGCCCCCGAGGTCAGCCTGCGCGCCACCGAGGTGGCCGCCCTGGTCAACGATCGCGATCTCCCGGGGACCCTGACCATTCAGGACTGATGCCTCGCCGGTCTGAAGCTTCGCAGGCGGGGCCGACGTGCTACCGTGCCGCTCCGCACGCCTGGAGCTCTTCCGCAGTGGCCAGCCGAGACAACGCCCGCCGCTTCCACTTCCTCCGCGAGATCGCCTCGGGGGGCTTCGGAACGGTGTTCCTCTGCAAGGTGGTGCACGCCGACGGCTTCTCACGCCTGGCGGCGGTGAAGGTCCTCAAGGCCCAGTGGTCGGACAGCGACGAGGTGGTGCGCCGCATCCGGGACGAGGCCCGGCTGCTGGGCATGTTGCGCCACCGGCACATCATCTCGGTCAGCGACCTGACCAGCATCGACGGGCGCGCTGCGGTGGTGATGGAGCTGGTCGAGGGCGTCGATCTGCGCGCCGTGGTGCGGCACCTGACGGAGCAGGCCGAGGCCATCCCCGTGCGCGCCGCCCTGGACATCACGGCCGCGGTCGCCAGCGCGCTGGACGCCGCCTACAACCGGCCGCCCCTGCCCGGCGACAAGCCGCTGCGGGTCATCCACCGCGACATCAAGCCCAGCAACGTGATGGTCGACCGCCAGGGCGAGGTCAAGGTGCTGGACTTCGGCGTTGCCCAGTCCGAGCTGGTGGGCCGCGAGTCCCACACCGAGGAGCTGCAGTTCGGCAGCGTCGACTACATGGCGCCCGAGCGGCTCTTCTTCGAGCCCGAGACGCCCGCGGGCGACGTCTACGCCCTGGGGGCCACCCTCTTCGAGCTGCTGGCGCACGAGAAGCTGGGCAAGGCCCGGGGGCGCCCGGACCAGCACGCCGCCAGCATCGAGGACCGGCTCAGCTTCTTGCGGGCCTGCCTGCCTCTGCGGGGGACGGTCGCCACCGAGCTGACGGATCTGATCCGGTCGATGGTCAGCTTCGAGCACGAGCGCCGCCCCAGCGCCGCGGATGTACACCAGCACTGCCGGGCCCTGGGCCGGCTGGTGGACGGCGAAGAACTCCAGCCCTGGGCAGAGCGGCTGATCCCTCTGTTGATTGAGGAGGCGGCCAAGGAACCCCTCCCGCCCACCGGGCTGGCCGACACGGTCTGCACCGAGGACAGCGTCAGCCGCGGCTTCCTCAGCGACGCCGACGCCGCCGGGCCCGAGCTGGGGGCGCGTCTACGGCAGGGCGCCCTGCGCGAGCTGGAGGACACCAGCGGCCGGCTGGCCCCCGCGCCTTCGCCGGTGGTTGCTGCCCGCGCGCCGGTCCTCGCTGCGCCTGCGGCTCCCCACCTGGCGCCGACCGACCTTCCCCCGGCCTCCCGCACCCTGGCCCCGGACCTCTCCGATCCGGGGCTGTTCGCGCCCGACATAGACGGCCCGGACGAGTGGAACGATCTGCCGACGGTCGTCGGTCAGCTCGGCGACCCGACCGAGACCCTGGACCCCCGGTCCGAGGCCCTGCGCCCGCCTATGGCGATCGCCTCCCCAGCCGAGCCCCGGGC
>DDSR01000356.1 GCA_002343455.1 Deltaproteobacteria bacterium UBA2385
GCGCCGCCGCGGCGTCGCGCTGCTGCTGGTTCACCACGACGGCAAGAACGGGGGGCAGCGAGGGACCTCAAAGAAGGAGGACTTGCTGGACGCAGTCATCCAGTTGAGCCGACCTGCCGACTACGAGCCGAGCCAGGGCTCCCGGTTCGTCGTCAAGTTCACCAAGGCCCGGCACCTCGTCGGCGAACAAGGCGACTCCATCGAGGCCTTCCTGGAAGGGAACGACACCAGCGTGTCCTGGCAGTGGACGCCCGTCGAGGCGGCAACGTTCGGTCGGGTCGTCGAGCTTGCGAACGCCGGCCTGAAGCCTGGCGAAATCGCCGACGAGCTTTCGATCAACAAGAGCACGGTCAGCCGGCACTTGCGCCGGGCTCGCGACGAAGGCCGGTTCAAGGGGAGCTGACGTGGGCCTGCGAGACGCCCTCTTGAGCGCCATCGGTGCGACCGAGTTGCACCGTTGCACCCCTTATGGCGTGCAACCGCGCAACTTGGCTGCCGCCGCTTCAGACGCGGATGCAATGGGCGTGCAAGGGCGGGTCGGTCGGCGCGGGGCAGGGGTTGCAGCCGCCTATGTCCCCGACGTTCACGTGCGCAGTCGCATCGCGGTCGCGTCGAGCCGAGACGTCGCGCCGCCGATCGGACCCGTGCAGATCCCCGATCGCCGATGGCAGATCGAGGCGCGCCTGCTGCGCTGGGGCTGGGACGCGAGGGACGCTGCCGAAGTCGCTGCACGACTTGACGGGCGGGATTCCCTGGACGATCGTGTGGCGTGCGTCGAGTGCAGCCACTATCGGGCGCCCCGGCGCGAGTGCCAGAACCATCGTCGCGCCGGCCTGGTGACTGCCGGCGTCGGCCGCGACCTGGCCGGCCTGCCCCAGCGCTGCCCCGGCTACGAGGAGCCCGGCACATGATGCCTGCGCCGGCACCGAACGAAGCCGTCACCGCGGGCCTCGGGGCCCACCACTTGCGGCCCAGGCTGGCCGCGCTTCAGCAACGGGAGCAGACCCCATGATCAAGCGCCTCGATCGGGACAATGCCGCGAGCGGATCGCGCGACGACCGTGTCGAACCCCATGACCAGGTCGACGCCGCCGGCGGGCCGCCCGGCGAGAAGCCCAAGCTCAAGGGTTTCGACTCGCAGGCCGATCTGCGTCGCCGCTGGGTCGCCGCCTGCGCCGCGAACCGCCGCGAAGTTGAGCGTGTCGGCATCCTGAAGGCGCCGGTCATGGACTTCGCGCCGTTCACCGAGCTGCGCTGCGGCGCCCGTGGCAAGCGCACGGGCAAGCCGTGTCCGCAGAAGGGGCTGTATGCGAACGGGCGGTGCCGATGGCACGGCGGACTGTCAACCGGCCCGAGGACGGAGGAGGGCAAGACGCGAGCGGCGCAGAACGCACCTTGGCGCCGGCATCCGAACGCGGGCGACGAGGTCGAAGCCCGTGGCCGGGGGAAGTCTGCGGTGAGGTCTTTGCCGGGCGCCCGGGCGACGACGCGCGAGCTCGAACCGCGTGACCCACCCGCGATTTCCCCGAGGAGTCCCGGCCTGACGCCGACGTCGACACCCGGCGCCCGTGCCCCGAAGCCGCTGTTGTTCGCCATCCGCGAACTGCTGGAGTCGGACCGATCGCGATCGAGGAAGGTGGGCGAGATCGCGCGAAGGCTGGGTGCGGAGGAAACGGCAGTGAGGTCGGGACTTCGTCTTCTGCAAACGTTGCGCAAGATCGTCGGCACCCGCCCGGATGCAAGCGGCGTTCCGACACTGTGGATGGCCGTCCCTGCGGGCGCGCGGGCGCCGGGCGAGGCCGCCGCCCAGGGGAGGCCGCCGTCGCAGCAGTGCCTGCGGCCGGCGCGCCGCTGACGATGACCGCGTGTTAGGCAGAGTCGCTGCCCGCGTGGGTCGGGGTGCTGCCAAAGAAGCGGACACCGGCCGGGCCCGAGGTCGAACCGGTGGCTCGCTGCGATAAGGGCGGCGCAACGATCGGGTCGACAGGCCGGCGCTGGTCGGGTCGCCCGTAGCTTGGAGGGGCGGGCGAATATGGCCATCTCTCTCACCGAGTCCGACTTCGAGGCGGAGCGCCGCATGACTCGATGGGCGCTCTGTGTCGAGATGACGTCGGCGCGGATTCGCCTCGAGCGGGTGCTGGGCGGGCGTGCCGACACCGCCATGTCGCGCCTTCATCTGTCTGGACGCTCGCGCCGACCGGGCCCGCCGACCGTGGATCGGCAGTCCCGCCACATCCCGTTACATTCCTGGCGACATGTGATCCCGCGAGGATCTTGGCGGGGCCGACGGTGGCCCTTAGCCTTCGCGTTGGTTCTGAATGCGGACGGGCGGACACTCTCGCCGGTCCGGGCGTTCACCGGCCAACTGCGCAGCTCATCGACGTTCGAACCGTGGGTGCCGTCCTTCGGGGCCGTGGTTGTGGCGGCGTGCCTGCTGCCGGAGAGCAGCGGGCCTGAGCGGTCGTTTCTTGGGGGGCGAAGTGGACGTATTCGAGTTCCGCGAACACTTGATTGGCGAGTACGCCGGGTTCAGCCGCAGCTTTACCCGCCTCCGCTCAGACGACATTCGCGAGTTCGTCGACCGGGAGTACGCCAGCCAACGCTACTGGCCTGAGCCCCTCATCCAAATCAACCCGACCTACCGCTCTGGCGGCACGGTCGATGAGTTGGTGGCCGGTGGCCAGCTCAGCCCCGAGTGCTCGGCCATCTTCCGTCTGGGCAAGTCGGCCAGTTCCGCCGGCGTCACGCTGCCACTGCACCAGCACCAAGCCGAAGCCATCAGCCTGGCCCTCGCTGGCGAAAGCTACGTTCTGACCACGGGCACCGGCTCAGGCAAATCCCTGAGCTACTTCATCCCCGTCGTCGACGCCTGCCTGAAGGCCAAGAAGGCCGACCCAACGCCGCGCACCCGCGCCATCGTCATTTACCCGATGAACGCGCTGGCCAACTCTCAGCTTGAGGAGCTGAAGAAGTTCCTGGGCTCCGACCCGGCCACGCGGGCGGTGAGCTTCGGCCGGTACACGGGACAGGAGAGCGATGAAGAGCGGCAGGCCATGGCCACCACCCCACCGGACATTCTGCTGACCAACTTCATGATGCTCGAGCTGCTGATGACCCGGCAGGACGAGATCGACCGGGCGGTGATCGGCAACTGCGTCGGGCTGCGCTTCCTGGTGCTCGACGAGCTGCACACCTACCGGGGCCGGCAAGGCGCGGACGTAGCGATGCTGGTGCGCCGTGTCCGCGAGCGGTTGTCCGACCGCCTGCAGTGCGTCGGCACGTCGGCCACCATGAAGAGCGAAGGCACCGCCGAGGAGCGCCAGGCCGTCGTCGCGCAGGTGGCCTCCCGCTTGTTCGCTACCTCCATCCCCGCTCACAATGTCGTGGGCGAAACCCTCGAGCGAGTCACGAATCCGGCGCTGAAGCGAGAGACGATCCTGGCTGCGTTGGGACCCGCCATCGACGAGGGCATCCCCGAGGCCCTCTCCGACGCCCAGCTCAAGGAGCATCCACTCGCCATCTGGATCGAGACCGTGCTGGGGATGAACTCGACCGAGGCCGTGCCCGCGTGGCACCGCGCCCCCCCGCTGACGGTGACCGAGGCGCGGCAGCGCCTGGCGGACGACGCGGGGCGCCCGGTGGAGGCCTGCGAGGAGGCTCTCCGCAGGATGCTGCTGGTCTCCAGCCTCCCTGAGAGCGTGCGCGTCCCGGGCTCGACCAACGAGCGGTCCTTCTTCGCCTTCAAGCTCCACCAGTTCATCTCGGGCGCCGGCCACGCCTTCTCCACGCTGGAGCCGCCCGGACGCCGCACCATTACTGTGGAAGGGCAGCAGTTCCTGCCCGAGGCCCCCGAGAAGCGCCTCTACGCGGTCCACTTCTGCCGGACCTGTGGGCAGGAGTACCACCCGGTCCGCATCGTGACCGAGGAAAGCCGGCGGGTGGCGCGCCTCCGGGACATCGACGACGCCGCACCTCCTGAGAGCGACGAGGCCGAGAGCGCCGGGGCCGAGGTCCCCGACATCGAAGAGCTTGGCTACCTGGTCGTCCGCACTGCCGACCTGGACGCCGAGTTCGTCGACGAGGCCGAAAGCTACCCTGAGAGCTGGCGCGAGACCGATGCCTCAGGCACTTCCAGGCTCAAGCGCGACAAGAACAAGCTCCGCTTTCGGGTCGAGGGGGTCCACGTTGAACCGGATGGCCGCCTGGGCACGGGTACCGCCGCCTGGCTCATCCGCGAGCGCTGGCGCTTCTGTCTGCGCTGCGGGGAGTACAAGGACGACGCATCCCGTGATCGCAACCGCCTGGCGTCGCTGTCGGCGGAGGGCCGCAGCTCCGCCACGACCGTGCTCACCAGCAGCATCCTGCGCTGGATGCACGGGCCTGCCTCTGCGTTGTCTCCCACCACGCGCAAGCTGCTGGGGTTCAGCGACAACCGCCAGGACGCCGCGCTGCAGGCCGGCCACTTCAATGACTTCCTCTTCGTCGGCCTCGTGCGCGCCGCCTTTCTCGGCGCCCTGGCCAAGGCCGGCCCTGCCGGCCTCAGGGCCGACCAGCTCGGCGCAGCCCAACAGCAGGCGCTCGGCTTCGATTCGCTCGATCCCGGCATCCGGGAGGAGTGGCTGACCGAGCCCGACCTGGTCGGCTTCGCCCGCACCGAGGCCGAGAAGACCCTGCGCGAGGTGCTGGCCTACCGCGCCTGGTTCGACCAGCGGCGGGGCTGGCGCTACACCAACCCCAACCTGGAGCAGCTCGGTCTGTTGCAGGTCGAGTACCAGGGCTTGGAGGAGCTGGCTGCGGCGGACGCCCGCTTCGCCGATGGGCCCGAGATCCTGGCCCAGGCACCCCCCGCGGTTCGGGCCGAGGTCTACCGGGTCCTGTTCGACCACCTCCGCACCTGGATGGCCGTGAAGAGCGCGGTGCTCGACGAGCTGTCCACCGAGCAGCTCTACCAGCGATCCGTGAGCCGACTGCGCACGCCCTGGGGCTTCGCTCCCGACGACCGTCCGCGTCCGGGTCGGTGGTTGGTTTTGCAGGCACCCAAGCGCAAGGCCGTGCGGGCCAAGGACGAGGACCTGATCGTGCGCGGCGGGGCCCGCAGCGGGCTGGGCAAGCGGCTTCGCTCCGAGCGGCTGTGGGGTACGCCCGCGATCCGCGCGCTCAAGACCGCCGAGGTGGACGCGCTGATCGGCAAGCTGCTCGCGGTCGCCACGAAGTTCGGGCTGGTCACCGAGGAGACCACGCCTTTCGACACGCCGGGATGGAAGCTGGTCGACGCGGCCGTCCTCTTCAAGGGAAGAGCCATCCATCGCGCCCAGTTCGCCGCGGAACGTGGCGCTCGCAAGGAGAACCGCTTCTACCGCGCGCTGTACCTGGCGCTGGCCGACCTGCTGGCCGGCCGCGACCACCCCTTGTTCGGCTTCGAGGCGAGGGAGCACACCGCCCAGGTGGAACAGGAGAAGCGCCAGATCCGTGAGAAGCGCTTCCGCTATGGCGAGAAAGAGAAGGTCGAGTTGCAAGAGAAGGAGAAGGAGATCAAGGCCATCGGCGAGCACATCCGCTTCCTGCCGGTGATGTTCTGTTCCCCCACGATGGAGCTGGGGGTCGACATTTCCGCCCTCAACGCCGTCTACCTGCGCAACGTCCCGCCCACCCCGGCCAACTACGCGCAGCGCAGCGGACGCGCTGGCCGTAGCGGCCAGGCGGCCCTGGTGCTCACCTACGCCTCGGCCCAGGGCCCCCACGACCAGTACTTCTTCCGACAGCCGGCGGCGATGGTCCACGGCGAGGTCCGCGCCCCCACGCTGGACCTGGCCAACCGCGAGCTCATCGACAGCCACTTGCAGGCCATCTGGCTGGCTTGCACCGAGACGCCGCTGCATGCCTCCATCGCCCAACTGCTCGACCTGGGGGCGCCCCAGCGTCCACTCAAGGAAGATGTGCGCGCCCCGATGGCTGCCGATCGCGTGATCCCGCTAGCCGTGGAGCGCATGGGCCGGGTGCTCGACCTGGTCGTCGACGAGCTGAACCCCCAGGCCGCCCCCTGGTACACCGGTCGTGACGCCTACGCCCGCGAGGTCGCCGACAAGGCCCTGCGGCGCTTCGACCATGCCTTCACCCGCTGGCGCGACCTGTTCCACTCCGCCGAGCTGCAGCGCGACGCCGCCCGCCGGACGCTGGACGATCACTCCGCCGTCGGACCCGAGAAGCGCGCCGCCAAGACTCGCCACGACCAGGCCCTCGACCAGATCGGCCTGCTCAAGCAGGGTGACGAGAGCGCCGCGCGGAGCGACTTCTACACCTACCGCTACCTCGCCACCGAGGGCTTCCTGCCCGGGTACAACTTCCCGCGCCTGCCGTTGATGGCCTACGTCCCCAAGGCCGACGCCCGCGGCCGCCAGGCCTGGCTGCAGCGCCCGAGGTTCCTGGCCCTGTCTGAGTTCGGCCCCAAGAGCCTCGTCTACCACGAGGGCCGCGCGTTCCGGGTCGTGCGCGCGATGCTGTCGGCCTCGCACCAGGACGCGGGCACCGCCGACACGCAGCTCGTCACCGAAGTCGCCCGGCTGTGCACCGAGTGCGGGGCTGGACACTTTGAGGAGCGCAGCACCTGCCACGCATGCGGTCTGCCATTGGCCCAGGCCGAGATCGTCAACCACGTCTACCGGATCGAGAACGTCGCGACGTGGCCCGCCGAGCGCATCACGGCCAACGACGAGGAGCGGCAGCGTCAGGGCTTCGAGCTGCAGACCACGTACCAGTGGGCGATCCGGGACCAGGTCCCCGACCGCCGCAACGCGACCGCGAGGGACGCCTACGGCGAGGTGGCCTGGCTGGCCTACGGAGCGGGCGCGCGTATCACCCGCCTGAACAAGGGCCTGCGCCGCCGCAAGAACAAGTCCGAACTTGGTTTCTGGATCGATCCGGTCTCGGGCTACTGGAAGGCGGCGCCCGACGAGGACGGACCCAAGGACCCCACGGTCGCCCCCTTCCAGCTCATCGTACCCTGCGTGCGGGATCACAAGAACGCGCTGCTGGTGAGGCCAAACGGCATCAAGGGCAAGAAGGAGGAGATCCACAAGACGCTCGCCACACTGCAACACGCCCTGTTGCGCGGCCTGGAGGCCACCTTTCAGCTCGAAGAGGGTGAGGTGATGGCCGAGCCCGTACCCGCCCGCGACCTGCGCAAGGGCTTCCTGCTCTACGAGGCGACCGAGGGCGGCGCCGGCGTGCTGTCCCGGCTGGCATCCGAGCCCCTGACTCTGGGCGGGGTGGCCCGAACGGCGCTGCAGATCATGCACCTCGACGTGCCCGACGAGGGGCCGCTGCCGGCGCGGCCCCAGGACCTTGCCGACCAGCCGGACTCCCGCTGCGTCGCCGGCTGCTACCGCTGCCTGCTGTCCTACTACAACCAGCCCGACCACCCGCTGATCGCCCGCCGGGACCCGCAGGCCCTGGAGCTGCTGTTGCGCCTGGTGGCCTCCACCACCACGCCCGATGAAACGTCGGGCGCGCAGGGAGGAGCGCCAGAGCCGCTCTCGCAACCGGACCGCTGGCGTGCGGCGCTGGCTGACCGCGGGCTGCGTGCCCCCGACGCCGAGCCTCTCGACGGCGGCTGGGTGGGCTGGCGCAACGACTGGGTCGCGGCCTCGTTGACCGGCCAGGGCGGCGACGCCCTCGCCGACCAGGGCTTCACCCTGGTCTCCTTCGGAGACGCGGCGGCCTGGCCCGCCGCCTTCGACCGCCTGGCCACCTTGCTTGGAGCCGTCCGATGACCGAAGCCACCTTCACCCCCGGCAGCCTGGTCCACGCCCGCGGGCGCGAGTGGATCGTGCTGTCGGGCAGCGACGCGGAGGTCCTGCGGCTGCGCCCGGTCACCGGCTCCGAGGAGGACGTCACGCGCGTGCTCCTGGACCTGGAGGCCGAGCCGGTGCGGTCCGCCCGCTTCCCCGCCCCGCAGGTCCAGCAGCAGGGCAGTCACGACGCCGCCCTGCTGCTGCGCGACGCCTTGCTCCTGTCGCTGCGTCGGGGTGCGGGGCCCTTCCGCAGCTTCGGTCAGATCGCCGTCGAGCCCCGCGCCTATCAGCTCGTTCCGCTGCTCATGGCGCTCAAGCTGGACCCGGTGCGCCTGCTCATCGCCGATGACGTCGGCGTCGGCAAGACCATCGAGGCCGGCCTGATCGCCCGCGAGCTGTTGGACCGCGGTGAGGTGACCCGCCTCGCGGTGCTCTGTCCCCCTCACCTCGTCGAACAGTGGGTGGGCGAGCTGGAGGCCCGCTTCCACATCCGTGCCGTCGCGGTCACGTCCACCAGCGCCACGCGGCTGGAGCGAGATCTGCCCCCCGCCACCAGCGTCTTCGACGCCTACCCCTTCACCGTCGTCAGCCTCGACTACATCAAGAGCGACCGCCGACGGGACAACTTCCTCCACCACTGCCCCGAGCTGATCATCGTCGACGAAGCGCACACCTGCGCCGCCACCACCGGCGGACGGCACCAGCGCTACGAGCTGCTGCGCGGTCTGTCCGAGTCGGCCGAGCGTCACATCGTGCTCCTGACCGCGACCCCGCACAGCGGAGACGATGAGGCGTTCTACCGGCTGCTCGGACTGCTCGACCGCGAGTTCGAAGCGCTGGCCCACGCCACCGGCACCGTTCGCGACCGCCTGCGTGAGCGTCTGGCCAGGCACTTCGTCCAGCGGCGTCGGGTCGACATCGAGGAGTGGCAGGAGCACACCCGACTGTTCCCCCGCCGCGAGACCACCGAGCTGACCTACCGCTTGACCGGACCCTGGGAGAGCTTCTTTCGCGACGTTCTGGCGTACTGCCGCCAGGTGGTCGCTTCGGCCGAGGGCGATGAGCGGCGCCAGCGCCTGAACTTCTGGGGCACGCTGGCGCTCCTGCGCTGCGCCGCGTCCAGCCCCGCAGCGGCGGTCCTGGCCCTACGCACGCGGGCTGGCTTTGCCGACGATGCGGGGGACCGCAAGGCCCTGTTGGACCAGCTCTTCGACGGTGAGGCCGACGCCCTTTCCCAGGACGACCTGGAGCCGGTCAGCGGCTTCGACGATCCGGCCCTGGAGACGCTGGTCGCCCGGGCCACCGAGCTGGCCGGCACCAGCGGCGACCCCAAGCTCCGCATCCTGGTCCAGCACGTCGAGCAGCTCGTCAAGGACGGCTTCTCCCCCGTCGTCTTCTGCCGCTACATCGCCACGGCGCACTACCTGCACCGCTCGCTGGCCAAGGCGCTCTCTGGCGTGCGGATCGCGTTGGTCACCGGCGAGGACGCCGCCGAGCAGCGCGCCGCCACCGTCGAGACCCTGGCCGACGAGGACCGGTGCGTGCTGGTCGCCACCGACTGCTTGTCCGAGGGCATCAACCTCCAGGAGGCTTTCGACGCCGTTGTCCACTACGACCTGTCCTGGAACCCGACCCGCCACGAGCAGCGTGAGGGACGGGTGGACCGCTTCGGCCAGCAGAGCCCCAAGGTGCGCGCCACCCTGATCTACGGCGCCAACAACCCCGTCGATGGCATCGTGCTGGAGGTCATCCTCCGCAAGGCCGAGCGCATCCGCGCCGAGCTGGGCGTGCCCGTGCCCCTGCCCGACGAAGGCCACACCCTGTCCCAGGCGCTGCTGAAGGCGCTGCTGCTGCGCGAGGGGGTCGACCCGGCCCAGCAGCCCCTTCCCTTCGAGAGCTGGAGCGAGGCACGCGCCTTGGAGGTGGCCTGGAGGGACGCCGCCGAGAAGGCGAAGCAGAACCGCACCATCTTTCGCCAGGGGCGCCTGCGGCCCACCGACGTGCTGCCCGAGTGGCAGCGCACCCTGTCGGCTGTCGGCGGCAAGGACGACGTGCACCGCTTCGTGGACCGCGCCCTGGCCCGGCTGGGCTCGGGCCTTGAGCCCCTGAAGCGCGGCTACCGGGCACCCCTGGCCCCCCTGCCCGAGGAGGTGCGCGAGCGTCTGGACGCCGAGGGCCTGGCCGGCACCCTGACCCTGGACTTCGACTACCCCCCGCGCGGGCGCGCCCGCACCGTGCAGCGCAGCCACCCTCTGGTCGCCGTCCTGGCCGAGTCGCTGCTGGAGCGGACCCTGGCGGCCGAGGTCGACGCCGCCCCCGCGGCGGGGGTGCTCGGCCGTGTCGGCTGCTGGACCAGCGAGGGGGTCAGCGCCCGCACCGTGGTCGCCCTGCTGCGGCTGCGCCACCAGCTCGTCGCCTGGCGGGGACGGGTCGCCGTCCCGCTGCTGGTCGAAGAGGCCGCCGCGGTCGCTTGGGCGGGCGCCGCCAGCGCGCCGGTGGCCGAGGGCGACCAGGCGCTGGGTCTGTTGCGTCTGCCGCCCGCCGGCGACCTGCCCCCGCACGTCCGCGACCGGATGCTCGCCCAGGCGCTTGGCGAGCTGGAGGGCCATCAGGGCGAGCTGGAGGCCTTCGCCACGCGGCGTGCCGAGGCCCTGCTGGCCGACCACGAGCGCGTGCGCGAGTCGGCGCGCGCCGCCGGTCGCCACGAGGTCCGGCCGCTGCTGCCCCCCGACGTGATCGCGCTCTACGTCCTGCTCCCGAAGGTTCGCTGAGCGGCCTGCTCGACGACATATCGAACTATCGATGCTACTATCGAAAAACCAGTATGACCTCCCGAAGATCCAATCACAGCCTTGAGGATACCCGAGCCCGGGTCGCGGGGAAGGTACGCGCGCTTCGCCTGGAGCGAGGTTGGACCCAGGCGGAGCTGGGGCGTCACCTGGGCCTGTCCCAGGCGAGGCTGAGCGAGATCGAGCGAGGCGACGGTTCCTTCGCCGCGGAGCACCTCGTCGAGGTGCTCCGGCTGTTCAACGTCGACATCGGCGAGTTCCTGCCGCCCGCCAGCGCCGAGGACGAGCTGCAGAACGCGCTGATCCAATTCGGGGCGACCCACCTGCGCCAGGTGCCGGGTGTCGTGAGGACGAACCGCTACTCGAACCCCTCTGAGGCCATTCTGGCCACCCTGTTGGATTCCCGTTCCTCCCGACTGGTCACGGCCCTCGCTCCGGTCCTGTTCAAGAACGTGGAGAGCGTCGGCCTGGGTGGCGTGCAGCTCTGGCTGCGAAAGGACGGCCGCGCGCACCGCCTGGGGTGGCTGCTGGAGAACGTTCGAGACGCACTGCTCGTCCCTCCACCCGACGCCGATGCGGCGTGGAAGCGCCGCGCCGCGCGGGCCATCACCGTGTTGAACGGCGAGCTGGAGCACTTCGCCCCCGAGCCCGCTCAGGCCGCTCCGGACCTGTTCGACCGGACCATCCGGTCCCGCCAGAGCCGCGACCTGGTCTGGGAGCATCAGGCCTCCGACATCTCCCGGCGCTGGGGAATCGTGAGTGAGCTGCAGCCCGACGACTTCCGCAAGGCGATCTGGAGCGCCGATGGATCCCGTTGAGGCCCTGTTCCGCGCGCTGGACGACGCGTTGGCCGACGCGGCGCCCCCCCGCTTTGATCTGCGGATCGTCGGGTCCACGGCGCTCTTCGCCCAGACCACCTGGCGCCGAGGGACCAAGGACTGCGACGCGGTCCAGACCTGGCGCTTCGACCCTGATCTGCAGGCGCGGTTGCTGGCGCTGGCGGGCAGAGGCACCCCACTGGCCCTCCACCACGGGATCTACCTGGAGTTTGTCGGCGAGGGCATCCTGCTGCTTCCGGAGGAGCCATCCTGGCGACCCTGGCTCGCGCTGAGGCACTTCGACCTGCTCGCCCTGGACCCGACGGACACCTGCGTAGCCAAGCTCGCCCGCCTGCACGGCGATGACCGGGACGACATCGAAGCCATGGTCGCGCGAGGCATCGTCACCCATGCACACCTGGTCGAGCGCTTCCTTAGCGCAGTGGTCCAGCACGGTGAACAGGGCATGGGCCACAAGCTCCCGCGGGCCGTCCAGAACCTCCACCGGGTCGAGCGGGACGTCTTCGCGGTGGATGAGACCGAGATCGAGATCCCCGACTGGATGGACCCATGACCACCCGCACGCCCCGCCGCCGACAGGCCTTCCTCGCCTTTGACGCCCTGCACATCGAGGGAGGCCTGTTGGCCCCCGAGTGGCTGGCCCGCGTCTCCCGGCTGGACGCGCCGCACCAGTCCGAATCCGACTACCGCGTCCCCAAGGGCCTGAACCTGCGCGATGAGATCGGGCGCTACTGGCGCATCGCCCAGGCCCACCACGAGGAGCTCCGAGCCGGCCGGGCCCGAAAGGCCGATCCCACGGCGCTGTCGGCCCGCTTCGTCCCCGCCCTGTTGCGCGAGGCCTTCGGCTTCGTATCGCTCACCGCCGTGGAGCCGGTGGTCCTGGGCGACCGCGCCTGGCCGGTGGGCCACCTCGCCCTGGGCGGCAGGGTGCCGGTGGTCGTGGCGCCTGCCGGGGCCGGTCTGGATGCGCCCCACGTGGCCTTCGGGGACGGGGGCCGTCGGCGGAGCGCATTTGGCCTGTGCCAGGAGGTCTTGAACGCGGCCGGCGCCATGCAGTGGGGCATCGTCTGCGATGGCGAGCGGCTGCGCATCGTGCGCGACAACGCCAGCCTGACCCGACCGGCGTGGATCGAGGCCGACCTGGCCCGCATCTTCGCCGAGGAGCGCTTCGCCGACTTCGCCGCGCTCTGGCTGATCGTCCACGAGAGCCGCTTCGGCGCCGCCCTTGCCCGCCCCGAGGACAGCCCGCTGGAGGCCTGGCGGGAGGCCGGGCGCCAGGAGGGCACCCGCGCGCTGGGACAGCTCCGCGTCGGCGTGAGGGAGGCCCTGGAGGCCCTGGGCCAGGGCTTTCTGGCCCACCCGGACAACCAGGCCCTGCGCGGGCGGCTGGAGGCGGGCAGCCTGTCCCGCCGCGACTACTTCCAACAGCTCTTGCGTCTGGCCTACCGGCTCATCTTCCTGCTCACCGTCGAGGAGCGGGATCTGCTGCACCCGCCGCGCACCGCGGCCGCGGTCCGGAATCTGTACCAGGAGGGCTACGGCCTGCGCCGGCTGCGCGAGCGCTCGGCCCGGCGCAGCGCCCACGACCGCCATGACGACCTGTGGGAAGGGCAGAAGATCGTCCTTCGCGGCCTGGACCAGGGCCAGTCCCGCCTGGGCCTGCCGGCGCTCGCGGGACTGTTCGCGGCCAGCCAGTGCCCCGATCTGGACGGTGCCCGCCTGCAAAACCGGCACCTGCTCCAAGGCGTCTTCCGGCTGGCTTGGATGCGCGACAGCGCCGGCCTGTCCCGCGTCAACTGGCGGGACATGGGCCCCGAAGAGCTGGGCAGCGTCTACGAGAGCTTGCTGGAGCTGGAGCCCGAAGTCTCGCTGGCCGCCCGCCGCTTCGCCTTCGCCGAAGGCCTGTCCGGCAACGCCCGCAAGACCACCGGCAGCTACTACACGCCCGACAGTCTGGTCCAGGTGCTGCTGGAGAGCGCCTTCGAGCCCGTGGTCCAGGACACGCTGGCCAGCAACCCCGGCCGCCCGTCCGAGGCCCTGCTGGGACTGTCCATCGTCGACCCAGCCTGCGGCTCGGGGCACTTCCTGTTGGCCGCCGCCCGGCGGCTAGCCAGCCACCTGGCGCGCGTCGAGTCCGAAGGCACGCCCTCGGCGGCCGACTACCGCCACGCCCTGCGCCGGGTGGTCGGGCGCTGCATCTACGGCGTCGACCTGAACCCGATGGCGGTCGAGCTGTGCAAGGTCGCCCTGTGGATGGAGGCTGTCGAGCCGGGACTGCCGCTGGGCTTCCTCGATGCCCACATCCGCTGCGGCAACGCCCTGCTGGGTGCCACGCCCGAGCTGATGGAGAAGGGCATCCCCGACGAGGCCTGGACCGCCATCGAGGGCGACGACAAGAGGACCGCGTCCAGCTTGAAACGCCAGAACAAGCATGAGGCCAGCGGCCAGTTGACAATGACGTCCATGTGGGCACGCAAGACCGAGACCGAGGCGGCGGCGCTCAAGGCCGCTATCGCCGAGCTGGAGGCTTCCCCGGACACGGACCACCGCGCCCTGACCAAGAAGGAGGCCCGCTGGGCCGAACTGCAGGCCTCCGAGGCGTGGAAGCTCCAGCACCTCGTAGCCGACGCCTGGTGCGCTGCATTCGCCTGGCCGATGCCCGAGGGCGGCGGGCTTGTGGCCGGAGTCGCGCCTACGAACGCCGTGTGGCGCGATCTCCGCGACGGCAAGGGCACGCCGCCGGCGCTGCTGGTGGAGACGGTGGAGGAGATCGCGGCGCAGCATCGCTTTTTCCACTGGCACCTGGCGTGTCCGGGGGTGTTCGAGAAGGGGGGCTTCGACGTGGTGCTGGGGAACCCGCCGTGGGAGCGGGTGAAGCTGCAGGAGCAGGAGTTCTTCGCCAGCAAGAGCCCGGGGATCGCTGAAGCTGCCAACGCGGCGGCACGCAAGAGGATGATCTCGACGCTGCCCGAGACCGCCCCCGGGCTGTGGGCGGAGTGGTGCGCCGCCAGTCGCGAGGCCGAGGCGCAGAGCCATTTCGTGCGAAACGCGGGGCGGTACCCGCTGTGCGGCAAGGGGGACGTCAACACCTATGCGCTCTTCGCAGAGCACAACCGGGCGCTGCTCGGTCCGCGCGGGCGGGGGGGCTTTATCGTGCCGACGGGCATTGCCACGGATGACACAACGAAGGAGTACTTCGGGGCGTTGGTCGCAGGACGGGAGCTGGCGCGCTTCCTGAGCTTCGAGAATGAGGAGTTCATCTTCCCGGAGGTCCACCACGCCTTCAAGTTCGCCCTGATCACTGTCGATGGCGCTGGCCGCAGCGACGCGGCCGACCTTCTGTTCTTCGCAAGGAGTGTGGGAGCGCTTTCCGACCCGGCACGTCACTTCACCCTTTCGTCCGCCGACTTCCTCGCGCTCAACCCAAACACTCGCACCTGTCCGACCTTCCGGTCACGTCGCGACGCGGACCTCAACCTCACCCTGTACCGCCGAGCCGGAGTCCTGTGGCGCGAGGGCCCCCCTGAAGAGAATCCCTGGGGCCTGCGGTTCATGGCCATGCTGCACATGGCCAACGACTCTGGCCTGTTTCGCACCCGCGAGCGCCTGGAAGGCGAGGGCTGGACGCTGGCGGGGAACCGGTTTGTTCGGGGGGGCGAGGTGATGTTGCCCCTGGTCGAAGCCAAGATGGTGCACCACCTCGACCACCGCTTTGGCACCTACGAGGGACAGAGCGAGGGGCAGGCGAACCAGGGAAAGTTGCCCGAGTTGGACGACTTGGAACATGCGGCCCCAGCGCGCATCACGATGCCGAAGAGTTGGGTCCCCGCTCCAGAAGTGGAGACGCGCCTCGCCGACCGCTGGGCCCGCGGTTGGCTCCTCGGCTGGCGGGACATCTGCCGCAGCACCGACCAACGCACCGTCATCGCCTCCCTGATCCCGCGGGTGGCCACCGGCGACACCTTCCTCCTGGCGCTCCCGGACCGTGACCCCCACCTCGTCGCCGCCCTGTACGCCAACCTGTGCGCCTTCGCCCTCGACTATGCCGCACGGCAAAAGGTCGGCGGCACCCACCTCAAGTACCACGTCTTCAAACAGCTACCCATCCTCGCCCCCGCCGCACACGAGGCCCCCTGCCCCTGGTCCCCCGGCGCCCGCGTCGTCGACTGTCTCCTCCCCCGCGTCCTGGAGCTGACCTACACCGCCTGGGACCTCGAGCCCTTCGCCCGCGACGTCGGCTGGGACGGTCCACCCTTCCGCTGGGACCCGGCCCGCCGCGCCCTGCTCCGCGCCGAGCTGGACGCCGCCTTCTTCCACCTCTACGGCCTGTCCCGCGACGACACCGACTACATCCTCGACACCTTCCCCATCGTCCGCAAGAACGACGAGAAGGCCTACGGCGAATACCGCACCAAGCGCCTCATCCTCGAAGCCTGGGACGCCCTCGACCACGCCACCCGCACCGGCCAGCCCTACAC
>DDSR01000027.1 GCA_002343455.1 Deltaproteobacteria bacterium UBA2385
GCCACGAAGCCCCTGGCTGCCCCTGCGCAGCTCGGCTGGGAGGTCCGGGTCGGTGATCAGCTGCTGCCCTTCCTGGTCGTGGCCCCCGACATCGGCCTCGCCTCCAGCCACATCCTCGCCCGCGTGGGTGCCGAGGGCCTCCGTGGGGCCAGCATCCGCCTGATCGGGCCGGTGCTCGAGACCCTGTGAGCGGCAAGGCGGGCCTCCCCGCTCCGGTCTGGGTCCTGCCCGGGCTGCTGCTGGGTTTCCTCCTGGGGGGCTTGCAGCCTCGCTCGCAGCTCGCCGAGCTGGAGTCCGAGGTCCAGCGCCTCAAGGACGAGCAGATCCGCGACTCCCGGCGGGCCGCGCGGCGCTCGCCCCTCTCGGTGATCGGGCTGGACCGCGCCGGCGCGGGGGGCGAGGATCCTCCCCCGGACGAGCTGAGCCTGGCCGACGAGCCGAGCGAGGACGAGGGCGAGCCGACCGCCGGCATGGTGGTCGAGCAGGCCGATAGCGGCGTGCCGGGCAACGAGGCCACGGCGCCGCAAGATCTGGGCGAGGAGTTCGACCTCGCGGTGCAGGCGCAGCAGCTCCGCCGGGACCAGTCGCGCGCGGCGCTGATCGAGCAGGCCGACCTGGACGCCCAGGAGATCGAGCGCCTCGACGAGATCGCCCTGGCGATGAACGAGCGCCTGGGCGCGATGGGCGAGGATCTGCTGTCCATGATGGACTCGGTCAACGCCAACGAGGAGCCCGACACTCGGGAGATCCTCGGGCTGACCCACGAGGTGACCGGGGTGCTGTACGAGGCGCAGACGGCGATGGACGAGCTGATCGGCGACTCGGCCGAGGTGGACAGCTCGGCCTCCGAGGTCTGGAACCTGATCGACCTCGAGGTCTTCCGCGGCGCCGTCGAGGCGGCCGAGGACGGCCGTCCCGGGCGCTGAACCGCGGATGCTCCGGACCGCCCTGCTCGTCGGCGCCTTCGACCTGAAGAGCTCCTTGCGCTCGCGCAAGGCCGTGCTCCTGATCCTGCTCTACCTGGCCGGCTCGGTGGCCTCCTCCGCCGCCTTCCTGGAGGTCCTGAAGGCGATGGAGGACGCGATGGCCGACGCGCTGCGCGTGGCCCAGACCGAGCGGCCGGGGGCGATGACCGCCAGCGTGATGGAGAACGAGCAGCTCCTCAAGGTCATCTCCGACCTGGTCGGCGACCCCGCGCTGGCCGCCGAGCTGGTCTCGATCCCGCCCCTGGCGCTCTTCTACGGCTGGATCGCGCTCAGCTTCGTGCCGGCGCTGGTCATGCTGAACAGCACGGACGCCGTCGCCGGCGAGGTCGAGTCCGGCAGCGCCCGCTTCGCCCTGGTGCGCGCGCCGCGCCTGTCCTGGGCCCTGGGCAAGCTGCTGGGCCAGGGCGCGCTGCTGGTGGTCGGCCTGCTGGCCGGCGGGGCCGGGAGCTGGCTGGTGGGCCTGCTCGGGCTCAGCAGCTTCGACGCCGGACCGAACGCCTTGTGGACGCTGCGCCTCGCCCTGCGCGCGGCGGTGATGGGCTCGGCCTGGCTGGGCATCGCCCTGGGCATCAGCCTGCTGGTCCGCTCGCAGAACCAGGCCCGCGCCCTGGGCCTGCTGGCGCTGATCGGCATCGGCGTGCTGCGGCAGGTGCTGGGCGCGCCGCCGGTCAACGAGCACGCCCCCGTGCTCTTCGACACGCTGCTGCTGATCTTCCCGGGGCACTACCTGCTCGACCTCTGGCAGCCGGCCCTGCTCGACCGCCTCCCCGCCTTGCTGATGCTGCCCACCATCGGCGGCTGCGCCTTCCTGGTCGGCCTCGCCGTCTTCCAGCGGAGGGACGCGTGAGCGCCTCCGTTCCGGCCCTTCGCACCGAGGAGCTGCGTCGCCGTTACGGCAAGACCGTGGCGCTGGACGGCCTGGACCTGGAGGTCCCGCGGGGCTCGGTCTGCGGCCTCGTCGGGCCCAACGGCGCGGGCAAGACCACGGCCTTCGGAATCGTGGCCGGGCTGATCCGCCCCGACTCGGGCCGGGTCGACATCCTGGGCGAGGGGCCCTTCGATCCGGCCCTCCACATCGGCCGGGTCGGCCTGCTGCCCCAAGACTGCGCGCTGCCCGGCGAGCTGCCCGTGCGCGATCTGCTGCGGCATTACGCCCGCCTGCAGGGGATGAGCAGCGCCCAGGCCAGCTTCGCCGCGGCCCGCGCCCTGGGGGAGGTCGCCCTGGTCGACCGGGGGGACCAGCGGGTCCACCAGCTCTCCCACGGGATGCGCCGCCGGGTGGCGGTGGCCCAGGCCCTGCTCGGGACGCCCGAGCTGATCCTGCTCGACGAGCCGACCAACGGCCTCGACCCGGACCTGGTGGTGATGGTGCGGGAGCTGCTGCGCTCGCGGGCGCCGGCCGCCACCCTGCTCGTCTCCAGCCATGTCCTGCACGAGCTGGAGGCGACCTGCGACCACGTCGTCTTCATGGAGCAGGGCCGCTGCGTCGCCTCGGGCAGCCTCGCCGAGCTGACCGGGCGCGGCAAGGAGCTGGTGCTGAGCCTGGACCGCCCGGCGGAGGAGGTGCTGGAGCTGCTGCACGCCACGGGCCTGCGCGCGCGGGCCGAGGGCGAGAGGCTGGTGGTGACCGGCCAGCCCGGCGAGAGCGCCGCCGAGATCAACCGCCGCCTGCTGCCGGCCCTGCTTGCGGCGGGCGTCGGCGTGAACGAGGTCCGCTCGGGTCGCAGCCTGGAGGCGAGCTGGCTGGAGGCGCGGGCCTTGCGGCCCTAGCCCGCCGTCACCTCCCGGTGGCGTAGGCCCCGCCGGGCTCGGCGAGGAACTGGCGGCCGTCGAAGCGGTAGCGCTTCACCTCGTGCAGGCCCCGGGCGTCGACCTCGTAGCAGTTGAGGTGGGCGGTCCGGTCCTGGTCGGGCAGGAAGGCGTAGCCGCTGGCGCCGGGGTCGAGGACGGGGATCGGGCCCGCCGCCGTCGGCAGCTCGGTGCGGAAGCCGTGGTGCTCGTGCCCGTGCAGGACGGCGTCGACCTTGGTGGTCGCCAGCAGGAAGTCCTCGACGGCGCCGGCGTTGTCCAGGGCGCGGGTCGCCGGCCCGTAGGGCGCGCCGTCGCGGTTGCGCAGCGGGTAGTGCAGGGCCAGGAAGACGAAGGGGCGAGGGGAGGGCAGGCCGGCCAGCATGCCGACAGCGGCCTGGAGCTCGCCGGGCGGGACCCGGCCGCTGGAGAGCAGGTGCGGGTGGCAGGTCTCGATCGCCAGGACCGCGACCTCGCCGTGCTGCACCAGGTAGGGCAGGCGTCGCTTGGGGCCCATCCACTCGCCGAAGGTCTGGCCCATGCGGTCCTCGACCTTGGCGTCCTCGCAGTAGAGATCGTGGTTGCCCGGCAGGATGGCGCAGGAGACGCGGGAGAGCAGCGGATCGAGCAGCTCGCGGGCGGCGGCGAACTCGCTGACGGTGCCCTGGGCGGTCAGGTCCCCGGTGATGATGACCAGGTCCGGCTCCAGCTCCAGGGCGGTCTGGACCGCGGCCCGCTGCGCCGCGGGGTCGAACTTCGCGCGGCGGCCCAGCAGGTAGAGGTTGGCCGTGCCCAGCAGGCGCTTGCCGAAGAGCTCGCCCAGCTGCGGCCGGGTCTGGACGTGGAGATCGGTCAGGTGGACGACGCGCATCGGCCCTCGCCCGCTTGCGCTAACGCGGGGGGGGTGACGCGGGGG
>DDSR01000001.1 GCA_002343455.1 Deltaproteobacteria bacterium UBA2385
GCCCCCGGCCGCGCGCGCGCCCCCGCCCCCGCCTCCTGCTTCAGCCGCTGGTCGATCTCGGCCTGGACCTGGTCCTCCTCCGCGATCAGCCCGGCTGCCGTGAGCGCCACCCGCACCATGCTCCGGGCGAGCCGGTTGCGCAGCTCCGGCTGCGCGGCGAGCTCCTTCGTCTGATCGAGGATCTCGCGAACGGTGCCGCGCACCGCCGGGAGCAGCCGCGGGTCGGCAGGTGGCGTCGACATCAGCGGACCGTTTCGAGCGCCAGGAGGCGCTCGGCCGCCCCTACGACGGGGTCGGTCGGCTGGAGCCGCACCGTCCCCGAGGAGAGCGCGGCGCCCTGGGTGGCCACCCACTGCAGGAGGGTCCGTCCGGCCTCGGCCCGGCCCACGGCGAGGGTCCAGTCGAGCGCCTGGGGCAGCAGCTGCGGCGCGTGCCTTCGCATCGTGGAGGCCAGGTCGCCGCCTCCCAGCGCGGCGTTGAGGGAGGGGCTGCGCAGCAGCGAGAGGGCCTCGGAGAGGCGCCGGGTGAGGTGCTGCACGGCGAAGCCGGTGACGCCGACGGCCTGCTCGCTGAGGTGGCTGGCGACGCCCAGGGCCTGCATGGCGACGCGCGCCTGGTGCGGCTGCGCGGCCGGGGTGGCGCTCCGGCCGAGCGCGACCAGCTCCCGCACCAGCCGGGGGAGGCCATCGCGGACGGGGTGGGCCTGGTCCGGGGGCGCGCCCGCGCCGAAGAGGCGGGTCCAGAGGGCCTGGCGCTCCTCGGGGGCGAAGGACTCCTCGGCCTCCCGGTGGAAGCGGACCAGCTGCGCTGCGCTGGCGGCGTCGACGGGCAGGGCGAGGGTGCCGCGGGCCGTGCCGGCCGCGATGCGCTCGACGAGGCCGGGGAGGCCGCCCTGGTCGACACACATCAGCCACCATGCCGCCGCGGCGAGCTTGAGGTGAGCGGGTTCGACCCGCGCCGAGGACAGGGGAGGAAGGTCGATGAGGCCGAGGGCCAGGCTCCCGAAGCGCCCCTCGGCCGCGTCCAGCCACTCGCAAAGCAGGGCCTCGACGGGCCGGAGCTCGAGCGCGGTCGGCGGCGAGGCCTCCGCCGCCTGCACGGCCCCGAACGGCAGCGCGGCGGACCGCCAGGCGCCGAGCTCGATCGCTGGCAGGGTCCCGGTCATCCTCGTCCTGTCGAGGTCGTCGGGCCCGCCTGGCGGGCGTTGCCCTGGATGGCGGACTGCTCCTGCTGGCTGGCGAGCATGTTCAGGTCGACGGTCTCGGACTTGAAGTTGACCCGGACCTCACCGCTCAGCTTGGCCTTCATCTCGGCCTTGGACTCGCTGTTGGTGTCCACCGCGGAGCTGACCGTCGTCCGATGTCGGTTGTTCGAGCCGCTCCCGGACCGTCGTCCGCTGAACCAGCCGCCCTCGCGGCCATGGGAGTACTCGTACGAGCTGGCGTCCTTCCGGTCGTGCATCGAGGCGGAGTCCGTGCGGGTCACACGGTCGTCGGCCTTCACGTCGAAGACGACCTTGGCGTTGATCATCCCGTTGGTGACGACGATGCGGTTGATCCCCATCATCACCATGGTGGAGAGCATCTTCTGGCGGGAGCGGGCCATCTCGAGCTGTGCCGCCCGGACGAGCTGAGCCTCGCTGGCCTCGTCGGAGAGGTCGGCGCCCTGTTCGAGGTTGTAGGTCTGGTTGAACTGCTGGAGCAGCCCCTCGTCCGCGTCGTCGTTCAGCGAGAGCCGAGGCCCCTCGCCGGTGGTCGAGATGCTCAGCAGGCCCGGGTGCTTCTGGTGCAGGAAGTCGCGGGCCTCGTTCTGGGTGATCTTCTCGTTGGCGAACTCCTCCACGCTCTGTACGACCGACTTCACCAGCTCCCCGTACGCCTCCATCTGCCGGATGCTCGCGTCCACGATGCTGTTGAAGACGCCGTCGATCAGCCCGGACACGAAGGCCGGGAAGTCGACCGAGTCCACCAGGTCCGAGAAGGCCTCGGTGCCCGCCTTCAAGGCCGAGCCCTTGAAGTCCTCCCCGGCGACATTGGGCTTCTCCGCCATGCGCTGCCCGAGCTTGGTGCCGGGATCGTTCTTCGTGGCCTGCGCGGTGGACAGTCGCGCGCCGGTGGCCTCCGAGTGGGCGCGCGGGTCGGCGACGATCTGGCCCTTCTCGATGGCCGCGGCGAGGTCGTCCTGGCCGGCGGCGGGATCGGCGAGGAAGCCGACGATCTCGACCAGCCCCTGGGCGAGCTCGCGGCGGCGCTCCGGATCGAGGCCCTCGAAGGACGCGTTGCCCTGCAGGAGGCCGCGCACCTTGGCGCGTACGACGTCCTGCTGATCCTGGCTGAGGGTGCGGGGAGGGCTCATCGTGAGGCTCCTGGGGTCACGGTGGGGGTGGGCGTGGGGCCGGCGGGAGGCGGTCCGGACGAACGTCCGGCGAGCCCCTCGAGGACGCCCATCTGCATCGCGTCGACCATCTTGTCGGGGGAGAGCGTCTCGCTGCGGAAGTTGACCCGCACCTCGCCCGAGAGCTGCGCCTTCATGGTGGCCTTCGACTCGCTGGTCTCGTCCAGCGCGCTCTGCACGGTGGTCTTGTGGCTGGACCGGGCGTAGCCGCCGGCGGCTCCCCAGGGAGCCCAGCCGGTCGCGGCCGCGCCGGCCTCGCTGGCGGAGGTCTGGTTGCGCTTGTGCTCGAAGTCCCGGCGCGCCTGGTCGCTGGCCTTGACGTCGAAGATGACCTTGGCGTTGATCCGGCCGTTGGTGACGACGATGCGGTTGATCCCCATCATCACCATGGTCGCCAGCAGCTGCTGGCGTCCGCGGGCGATCTCGTCTCGGGCGGCCGGGACCAGCTTCTCTTCGAGGGTCTCGTCGTCCAGGCTGCTGATCGGCTCGGAGAGGCCGAGGTCGGTCGCCAGGTCGGGGAGGTTGTCGGTGTCGGCGTCCGGTCGGACCTGCAGGCGAGGGCTGCCCTGCTGCAGGCTGATCTGCATCAGGTTGGGGTAGCGGTTGGCGAGGTGGTCCCGGGCCTGGTTCTCGGTGACGTTCTGGTCGCGAAACTCGCTGATCGACATGGTCACCGACTTGACCAGCTCGGCGTAGGCCTCCATCTGCTGGACGCTGGCGTCGACCACGGCCCGGAACACGCCCTGGATCAGCTCACCGACGAAGGCGGTGAAGTTCACCTGGCGCAGCAGCGCGCCGGCCTGGCCGACCCCCGTGGCGATCCCCGTCCCGAAGTCGCCGGCCTTGGTGGGCGCCAGGGTGTCCTCCGGCCGGTCGCGGGCGCCTCCGGTGAACTGGCTCAGGTCCGTCCGCCCTCCCGGGCCCTCGCTCGACGAGCCCGGGGCCCCCGGCGGGCTCAGCCCCGGCAGGGTCGGCGCGGTGTTCTGTCCGACCGCGTAGGGATCGGCGCCCGGCGCCGGGCCCAGCCGCTGCTGCACCAGGGCCTCGACGATCTCGGCCGTGTTGCGGAGGATCTCCTGCTGACGGGCGGGCGGCATGGCTCGGAGGGCGTTGCTCTCCGAGAACAGACTGCGAACTTGACGCTCGACCTCAGCGCGTTGGGTGCCGCTCATTTGCTCTCCAGGTGGGAGACCACCGAGGGTGGCCGCCCGGCTGACTCAGTGCATCGGGTAGAAGGGGTCACGGGAGTGTGGGGAACGGGGGGGAGGCGGGGTCTCACGGCCCCCCGGGCCGGTCGAGGACCGACCTTGCTGCTCGTACCCGCTGGGTCGCAGGTAGACGCTGACCCGGGCGGGCATGTCGGGGCGCACGCGGAAGCTGACGACGCTGATGCTGCCGGGGCTGTCGACCTCGTCGGGGGTCAGGGCCTGCATCACGCGGCGCATGGCCGAGTGGGAGCGCGGACGCTCGGTCAGGAGCAGGTTGAGCAGACCGTACATCTGCGAAGGCGGGTCGGGCACCCCGGCCACCAGCATGTCGAGCTTCATCTCCAGGCCCTTGCGGGTGTCCCGCAGGCCCAGGATGACGCTCCCTTCGGGGAGGATGAAGCGCCCGCCCGTGACCACCCCGATCGACCGGAGCATCGACGGGAGCTGCCCTCCGATGCCCAGCCGGTGCAGGAGGGGCTCGAGGTCCATCAGCCGCAGATCGCCTCGGTTGTAGAAGTACAGTCGCTGGGCTCCCTGCTGCCGACCGCAGGCCACGGAGGTGAAGACCGGCTCCAGGCTGGGCAAGGTGGCCTGTGCGATCCGCGCGGCGTGCTGGAGGTTGGGGGGCAGCCCGTCCAGCTCTCCGCGCTTGAGCTCGTAATAGGCCTTGACCTCCTGCAGCCCGTCGCGGTCCACCCCCATGCCGAACCAGGCGCCGAAGCGGGCGTCTCCGGGCGTGCCGGCGCCGCGCCAGGGTTCGCTGCGCTGGTCGAACCAGTGCAGGGCCTGGCTGCCGTAGGCCTGCTGCACGAGGCGGCGCACCTGGCGCCCCGTCTCGAGCTGGCGGGACTGGGGCGAGGCGGAGGGGCCGCAGGGCTCGAAGTCGAGCCGGAGCGACTCTCCCGCCAGCTCGCTGAAGGAGTGCTCCAGGGGGAACTGTCCGGGGGTGAGGGCGTTGTCGTGGTAGCGGGCGTCGCCGACGGGCAGGTCGAAGCTGAGGTCGAGCAGCTCCGAGATGGCGGGGACGGGATCGGGGGTGCCCAGGCGACGGGCCGCGAGGCTGAGCCGCCTCTTGGCCACATCCGCGGCGCGGGGGGTGTGCATCGGACCTCCGGTGGTGCCTGGTCAGGCCTGGGGGATGGTGGGGAGGCCGTTGAGCCCGACCCGGTTGAGCGCGTCCTGGACGGTCGCGCCGAGGCCGCCGCCGAGGCCCAGGTTGGGGATGGTCGGCTGGGCGTTCATGGCCACCGGATCGGTGTAGTTCTCCACCGTGCTGTCGGGCGTGCCGGTCACGGCCAGCCAGCCCTCGATGTCGTTGATCAGGGCCGTCTCGGTGTTGAAGTCGATGCCGTGGGGGCCGGCCACGCTGGCGAGGCGAGGCGCGTTGCGCGCCAGCCAGAGGATGATGCGCGAGCCGTTCTGGGCCATGGTGCGGTAGCGAACGCCGTTCATGGCGCCACCCAGGTACATGGCGGAGACGCGGTCCACGAGCTGCCAGACGTCGTTGACCCCGTAGGCCCGGAGCACCTCGGGCGCCTCCAGCATCTCCTTGACGTCGCGCACCACGCCCTGCATCTCCACGGCGGCGAAGTGGGTCACGCCGTAGCCGTGCAGGCTCAGGTTGACGGCGAGGTCGCGGGCGGCCTTCTTGGCCTGCTCGACGCTGACCTTGCTGGTGTTGGTGCTGCGGGAGTCGCGCGCGAGCAGGCTGACGGTGGACAGGAAGCGGATCCACAGGTCGGGGAACTCGCGGTTGGGCATGAGATCGCCCACCGAGCCCATCGCGAGGCCGAGCGAGCGACCGTAGATGGATCGCCGCTCCAGCTCGCTGAACCGATCGCGGGCGCCGCGCATCCAGTCGTAGATGCGCTGGCCGTCGGTGCTGCGGGAGATCGGCAGCATCCCGGTCATGAAGTGCTCGGTGACGGTCTCGGCGACGGCGTGCAGCTTCATCTCCTCCAGCATCGCGGAGAAGTAGATGGCCGCCACGGCGGCGACGTTGTCCGACACGATGTCGACCGCGACGCCTGCGTCCAGGTCGGGCAGGTCGATGTCGATGGCCGAGGCATGTCCGTCCTCGCGGGAGCTGATGTTGCGCCCCAGGGCCAACAGGATCTGGCGGGCGAGCAGCGGGTCGTTGTCGCGGACGCCGTCGTCGACCAGCCGCTTGACGATGTCGGCCAGGCGCCGGAGGCTGATCTCGGTCAGCGGGTTGCCGCCGGTCTGGTTGCCGACCCCGTTCTGCCCCTCCAGGTAGAGCTGGTGGTACACGTTCTGGAAGAGCGTCTGCGCCTGGTTGAAGGTGCGCACCGCGTCGGCCACGTCTCCCACGAACTGCGAGGCGATGACGAGCGGGACGTGCCCGGGGCCCTCGCCCTTCACGCGGAGCGTGGCCTCGGCGACCTCACCGGTGTCGGCGCTGAGGCGGTACTGCTCCAGGGGGACCACCGAGCTGCCGAGGTCGACCCGACCGTAGCTGGGGTCGGTCCGGTTGCGGGAGATCAGGATGCCGAGGATGGACGCGAAGCGCAGCCGACGCCGCAGGCTCTGCCGAGCATCGTCGGCGCCCTCCCAGCCCTTGGCCGTGTCGTAGCCGATGCTGAAGCCGGCGCCCTCGACGGGCTCCTCCGCGATGGCGCCGTCGCCGGTGCGGGGGAAGTCGAAGTCGCGGATCAGCACCCATCGGGCCGCCTTGAACAGGGCACGGTTGGCGGCGAGCTCAGGGTAGCGTTCCTTGCAGGTCGTGGTCGGGGGCATGGTCGAAGGTCCTCCTGTGGGGGCTGGATTTCGTGGGCGTCGGGTGGGTACCGGCATGATCAGGATCCCAGGGCTGCCGGGGCGGGTTGAGGTCGAAACGCGGGGTCGGCCGGACGCAGCGCCTGCTCGAGATGTGCGAGCGCCGCTGGGAGATCCAGGACTCCGGCCCCGCAGCCGGTGGATCGGGTCCCAGGTGGGAAAGGACGGGCCGAACCCACCAGGCAGGCGCGGGCCAGCGAGGGGGTCAGCGCGCGGCTCAGGCGCGCCGCTCGGGCGGCGAGCAGGGCGCAGGCGGCGGTGACGAACGGGGCGGCGAAGCTGGTGCCGGTCTGGCGGCCGTAGCCGCGCAAGGCCAGGGTGGGGATGTCCACGCCAGGCGCGCACAGGCTGACGTGCTCGCCGCGGGTGCTGAAGCGCGTGGGGCGCCCGTCGGCGCCGACCGCGCCGACCGCGATCACGCCGGGCATGCAGGCGGGGTAGTACTGCTCTTCCAGGCCGCTGTTGCCGCTGGCGGCCACCAGGATGCAGCCCCTGCCCAGGGCGTAGCGGACGGCGAGCTCATGGGGCAGGGGATCGTCGTCGCGCAGGGCGGCGGCGGGCGTTCCAAACGAGAGGTTCAGGACCCGTGCGCCCAGGTCGACCGCGGCCTTGACCCCTTCGTCGATGTCGGCGATGGAGCCGATCGCGGTCACGACCTCGCGGTCGACATAGCGAGCGGCGGCCAGCACACGCACGGGCAGGACCCGGCAGGCTCCTCCCAGCCCGTCTGGGACCGCTCCTCCGCGCGAGGCGACGATTCCGGCGCAGCCGGTGCCGTGACCCACCTCGTCCTCGGGGCTGTCGTCGGGCTCCTCCAGGTCGCCGAAGAACTCGATCCCGCGGCTGACCCGCTGGGCGGAGACCTGGACGGTGTCTCGACCCGGCCGCAGGTAGCCGCGCAGGTCGGGGTGGTCCATGGCGACCCCGCTGTCGACGATCGCGACGATCAAGGCGGAGTCCCCGGGCTCGCGGGCCCGGGCGGCCTCGGCGCCGATCATGGACCAGGCCCAGAGCGGATCGGCCAGGGGCTCCTCCCTCCCCTCGCCCTGGCTGAAGGGCGTGCTGCACAGGTAGTTGGGGCTGACGCTCTCCACGACGCCCACCTCGCGCAGCGCGCTCATCACCGCGACCACCGGCGCGTCGGGATCGAGGTGGACCCTGTACGTCCGGGACAGTCCCAGCGTCTGCTCGAGGTCATCCCAGCCCGGCGCCCGCTCGCGGGGGCTGCCGATCGCCCGGGCGGGATCGTAGACGATGCTGGTCCGCATCGAGGGGCTCCAGCGGAGGATGGCGCGATCGACGGGCCCCCCATCGAGCTTCATGGCGGCGGGGTGGATGTTCTGCCGGACGAGGCGCTGGCTGGGCAGGTCATCGGGCCCCTCGCCCGGTCGCAGGCGCACCAGCACCTGTCCGCGCAGGGCCGTGCGGCTGTCCTCTGGACGCCAGGGGTGGCGGGGGGCCGTCTGGATCACCGCCCACCCCCGGCGCTCATCGACCAGGGGTCGACCGTCGCGGCCGTGGGGGCCGGCTCGCGCCCCTCGCCGGTGTAGAAGAAGCCCGTGGCCATGGCCGAGCCGATCCGGACCTCGATCTGTCCTTCACGATGGTGCGAGAGGGGGCGGACCAGCAGCTCGTTGGGATGGGCCTCGACCACCTCGACGGGCTCGCCGCGCAGGCGAACCTCGGGTCGCTCCTTGCCGGCCAGGTTGACCCCCTGGATGCGCAGGAGCGTGCGACCGTCGGGTTCCTCGATCACCTCGTGGGCGAGGACCGCGGGCTGGGCGGCGGAGCGCAGGGCGGCCTGCAGCCTCATCACCGGGATCCCGAGGTAGGCCTCGACCTCGACCGGGCTGGCGCCGCTGCTCAGGCGCTTGAGCTGGCCCACGGTGCGAACGCCCGCCAGGTCGAGCTGGCGCCGCTGCTCCGGGCTGAGGCTCCCTCCCAGCTCGCCCAGCCCCCGCGGATCGTCGTCGGACTGGAAGGCGATGGTGTTCTCTTCGACCATCTCACGGGTGATGCTGGTGAAGCTGAGCTTGACCAGGCTGGCCCCGGTCTCGTTGGGGCCGGCGTTCCGGATGCGCAGCACGCCGTCGTTGCCGACCTCCCAGAAGACGTGGAGGTCGACGGCCATGTCGCGCAGGGCGAAGGTGAGCGGACGACCGGATCGTGCCTTCATCGCCAGCGCGTCCTGGGCGCGATCGAGCTGGGCCGTCAGGGCCTGCACGAACTGCTCCAGGGTCAGGGCGGAGGCCGAGGGCCGGTCGGCGCGGGTGCTCATCGGGAGCGCCTGGGGGGTGGGAGGGCTTCGGCGCCCAGGGGCAGCGCCCAGGTGGCACGGATGCGGGAGTGGGGCCGGTCGAAGCCGCTGGCCCACAGGCCGCGGGGAGGGCTCACCTGCATCCCGTCGGACCGCAGCCGCGCGTCGATGGGCAGCTCGACGCTGGCGTCGGTGATCGACATCGCCTGGGCCTGGTCCTCGGGCAGGGCCTCGTGGAAGCCGCGGGCGAGGTCGTCGAGCAGCTGATCGAGGGGCCTCACTGTCCACCTCCGTCCGAGCCGGCGCTCGGGGCACCGGCAGGCAGGGCCGCCGTCCCGGGTCCGGGCGCGAGGGGGGCCGCCGATCCGGCCGGCCTGGCGTGACGGTTGATGAGCTGGATGGCTGGCGTGTCGGCGAACTGGTTCAGGTCGAAGGTCTCGCTGCGGAAGCGGATCTGCACCTCTCCCATCAGGTCCGCCTTGATCCCGATGTCGGCCTGCGCGTTGACGCTGACGGTGGAGACCATGGTCTGGGCGGCGACCCCCGAGTTGGTCCCGCGTTGGGCGATGCTGCCCTGCGTCCCGCTCCCGCCGGCCGAGACCTCGGCGTTGACGACCTCGCGGGCCTTGGCGTGGAACTGCATCCGGGCCTTGATCTGTCCGTCTTCGACGACGATGCGGTTGATGCCCATCAGGACCATGGTGGCCAGGGTCTGCATCCGCTCTTCGGCCAGGCGCTGCCGGCTCGCGTCGAGCAGGGGGCCCTCGAGCAGGTCGACCGTCAGCTCCTGCTCGGCGAGGCCGTACTCGGCGAGCCAGGCGGGAGAGCCGGGGGTGCGGCTGCGCGGCTGCAGGCGCGGCTCGCCGGCCTCTCCGGTCGCCGGCAGCAGGATGCGGATGTCGGCGGGGTGCCGTCCGGCCAGCCAGTCGCGGGCCTGGTTGGGGCTGACGTTGTCGCGCGCGAAATCCGAGACCGAGCTCGCCAGGCTGGCGACCAGGTCGGCGTACTGGCGGACCTGCTGGGCGGTGGCGTCGACGATCGCCTGGAAGGTGCCCTGCACGAGGCCCGCGACGAAGGCGGGGAAGTCCACGGCGTCCAGCGCGGCCCGGGC
>DDSR01000272.1 GCA_002343455.1 Deltaproteobacteria bacterium UBA2385
GGGGGGGCCAGCGACGGGGGCCTCTCCGACGGGGGAGGCAGCGACGGGGGAGGCAGCGACGGGGGAGGCAGCGAGCCGCTGGAGATCCCCGAGCTGAGCCTGGAGCTGCACCCCGAGATCAACACCCTGCTCGTGGCCCGCTGGACGCAAGAGCAGCCCGTCGAGCAGAGCTGGCTGACCTTCAGCTTCGAGGACCAGGTCATCACCACGCCGTCGCGGGCCCTCGAGCCCGGAGAGCAGCGCGAGGTGCTGCTGGGGGTTCCGCCCGAGACCCCCGTCTCGGTCAGCCTCAGCCTGGAGCGCGGCAGCGAGGCGATCACCGGTCCGCTGGTCGAGGGCAGCACCGCCGAGCTCCCCGCCGACCTCGTGGTCCCCGACTTCGTCCAGTGGGATCCGGCCGCCAGCAGCACCCAGCGCTACCTGCTGACCGCCGTGGACGTCGGCCGCTCCAACTTCTACGGCCCCTTCTACGTGCTCATCCTGGACCGGCAGGGCCGGGTCGTCTGGTACGAGTCGGTCGACGACAGCCGCCTGACCTGGCAGCCCCGCCCCTCGCTCGACGGCAGCCACCTCGTCTACGAGGCCGCGACCGTCTACGTCTTCACCGGGGGCGTGGAGCCCTCCATCAAGCGCCTCACCCTGGACCTGGAGCAGCAGGAGGAGACCTTCATCGACGGCTTCGGCCTCGCCTGGGCCGAGCTCCCCGACGGCGGCTTCGTCTTCGATTACGCCGAGTCCGGCTACGAATTCCACATCGAGCGCCTCTCGCCCGAAGGCGATCGTGACCGCATCTGGAGCTGCTACCCCTGGATGGAGCCTTTCAGCCGCGCCTACTGGGCCTGCGCGCCCAACGCCATCGTCTACAATCCGGAGCGCAACAGCCTGCTCTACTCGATGTTCGAGACCAGCACGGTCGTCGAGGTCGATCTCGACAGCGGCGAGCTGCTCCACCACTTCGGCCAGGTGCCGGGCAGCTACGCCTTCGACCCCGACCAGACGGTCTTCGAGCTCCAGCACTATCCGAACTGGACCGCCGCGGGCACGCTGCTGGTCTCGACCCACCAGCCCGGCGTCCGCAATCGCCAGTTCATCCGTGAGTACGAGGTCGACGATGCGGCCGAGACCCTGCGCCAGATCTGGAAGGTCGATCTGTCCTCGGAGTATTATGCACAGTACGCCGGCGGCGCCCTGCGGCTGGACAATGGCAACACCATGGTCACAGTCGGCACCGACGGCGCCATCCTGGAGCTGGATACCGACGGAGCGATCGTCTGGGAGCTGGACTGGAACGGCCACCTGGTCGGCAATGTGACGGCCCTGGACGATCTGTACGCCCTGAACCAGGGCTGGTGATCAGGCGTCCTCGCGCAGCAGCATGAAGTAGGCGCCCAGCATCTTGTCCCCGCGAAAGGCGGCCCCGATGGTCAGGTGGCGGCTGACCCGCCGCATGAAGTCGCGGGTCTTGTTGTAGACGAAGAACTGCAGCCCCCGGCTGTTGGGCACCACCCGGGGCCAGCCTGCTGGCACCTCGTGGTCGGGGATCTGGTGATAGTCGATCACTGTCGCCCCCCGCTCCGACCAGCCAGGCTCGTGCGCCGTGCCCGTGTGCAGGAAGTAGCCGGGCCCGATGAGCGGCGTGAAGGGCGAGTCGTTGTAGCCGAAGAGCCGGTCGGGGTGGGCCGCGTGACGCACCATCGGCTTCTTGAAGCGGCGCCCGAAGGCGGGCAGGGGGAGGCTGTTCCAGCCGTGGTGCACCACGGGGCGCCCGGCCGGGATCGCCGCGGGGACGAAACAGTCCAGGCTGAGGGGAGGGGAGGCCTTGGCCAGGGCGAAGAGCTTGGGCTGCATCGCTCGGGGCGACCCGTCGACCTGGGCCAGGCGCCCGGGGTGGTCGAGGCCGTCGAGGAAGGAGGCGATCTCGGTGATCGAGGCCCCAGCCAGGACGAGCTGGTGGAGCGAGGCGTTCTGCGGGAGGGTGCTCATGCCGCCCCGCTAACGGCCTTACTTGGCGGCGGCCTCAGGCTGGGCACCCTCAGGCACGATCGGGGCCTGGTCGACCCGCGCCCAGCGCTCGCGGGCCTGCTCGAAGGTCAGCGGTGCGCCGCTGCGTCGCTTCAGGGTCAGCTTGGCCGTCTCGAAGAAGCCCTCCATGGTGCGGAACATGCTGCTGGTGTCGATCCAGCAGGCCCGCATGCAGCCCTCGCAGGAGGCCGCCTCCAGCTTTCGCCGCCGCTCGTACAGCTCGCTGTGGAAGTACTCCTCGAAGCCGGGGTCCAGGAAGTCCAGGTGCTGATGCACCGTGCGGTGGCAGATGGTGAACTGCCCGTTTGGAGCCACGCTGAAGTAGAGCCGACCGGCGTCGCAGCCCTCGGGCGGGAACCGCCCGGTCTTCAGGTACATCCGGCTGGCTTCCAGGTAGGGCGTGCTGTTCAGGATCGGCGCCCCGTCCGCCTTCATGGCCAGGAGCTGGTCGTAGGCCCGATCGATGCGGGCCCGCACCTGGCTGGCCCCCTCGGCCGAGCCGATGCCCATCTCGGGGCGGTAGCGGATGAAGCGCGCCTCCCAGTTGCGCACGCCCTCCTTGGGGTCGCCCAGCAGCTCGACCGGCAGGAAGCTGACGGCGAAGCCGATGTCGCTGGCGAAGCGGACGATGTCGGGCAGCTCTTCCAGGTTCAGGTTGCTGACCACGCAGTTGATGGTCGGCATCGCTCCGGGCGTGTCGTACAGCCGGGAGCTGACCTGGGTCATCGTGCGCACCGCGGCGTCCCAGGCGCCCTCGGCCTCGCAGATGTAGTCGAAGCGCGCCGGGTAGAGGCTGTCCAGGCTGATGCTGAAGTTCTTCAGGCCCAGGTCCATGCAGCGGTCGATCCGGGCGAGGTAGTCGCGCCCCTGGACCACGTTGCGGCCGTTGCCCTCGGGCACTCCGTTGGTCAGCACCCGCAGGTTCAGCCCCTGGCCCAGGAAGGCCTCGACCGCCGCCTCGAGGTGCTTGCTGGCGAAGGGCTCGCCCCCGCCGATGCTGAGCTGGACCACGCCGAGCCGGGCCATCTTCTCGGCCATCTGCTGGATCTCGGCGACCGCGAGCTCTTCGTTCTCGTCCCCGTAGCGCCAGATCCCGCACATCTTGCAGGTCAGGTTGCAGCGGTGCGTGATGCCCCAGTGCGCGTAGACCGGCACCCGTCGGGTCACGGCGGCCTGGGCGATCCGGGCGTAGTTGCGGGCGGTGAAGCGGAGCATGGGGGGCGCCCTTGGCGTGGGTTGGGCGCATTCTAGCTCAGATCCGCGCCTCGTCAGGCCCCAATCTCCAGGCAGGCCTGCCGGGTCGCCTCGATCATATGGGCCACGTCCCGCTCGTTGAGGTTGGGGTGCACGGGGATGTGCAGCAGCTCTGCGTGGGCGCGCGAGGCGTTGGGGCACTCCGCCCGGTACTCCGGAAAGAGGGGGCTGTCCGAGCAGTCGCTCATGTAGCCTACGGTGGTGTCCACTCCGCGGGCCCGCAGCGCGCGGGCGAGCTCGTCCCGGCGCGCGTGGTGGACCACGAAGCTCATGTAGATCGGCTCGGCCCCCTCGGGGTAGGTCGGGACCGTCAGGCCGGGGATGTGGGCGAGGCCCTGGTCCAGCTTGCGGCCGTTGCGGATCCGGGCTCCGTTGAGGGCCTCCAGCCGGTTGAGCTGGGAGAGGCCGATCTCGGCCTGGACCGCCCGCGCCCGGCTGGACCTGGAGTAGGAGGAGGGCAGCTTGTCGTAGCGCACCTCGGCCTCGCCGAAGCGCTCGTGGATGGGGTCCTGGCCGAGCTTGTTGCCCAGGACCACGGCGGGGTGCACCGTCGCCCAGTAGACCCAGGGGTGGGTGGCGACCACCATCGCCAGGCCGGTGACGGCCTCCTTGGCCAGCTTCTTGCGGGGGGTGGGGCCGCCGGCCTGGATGGTCGCCCGGATGCGCTCGGCCACCTCGTCCCGGTCCGTCGTGATCATGGCCCCGGACAGGGTGGTCATGTTCTTGGTCAGGCCGAAGGTGTAGTAGGCCGCGTCGCCCAGGTTGCCGACCCGGACCCCCTTGTAGCGGGCGCCGGTCGACTGGGCGCAGTCTTCGATCACCGCAACCCCTCGGCGGCGGGCGATCTCGCGGATGGCGTCCATGTCGCAGGGGGTCCCGAACAGGTGCGTCGGCACCACCGCCTTGGTCCGAGGGCTGATGGCCGCCTCGAAGGCCGCCGGGTCCAGCACATGCGAGCGGAGCCCGACGTCGGCGAAGACCGGCCGCGCGCCCAGCAGCGGCACCATCGCGGGGACCGCGAAGTAGGTCAGCGCCGGCAGGACCACCTCGTCGCCCTGCCCGACGCCGAAGGCCTCCAGCAGCAGGTACAGGCCGTAGCGCGCGCTGGGCACCATCACCGCGTGCCGGGCGCCGATGTAGCTGCGGAACTCGCGCTCGAAGCGCTCGACCGCCTGGGCGTCGCGCTCCGTGCCGGCGAGGTGGCGGGCCGAGAGCAGCGCCTCGCGCACGGTGAAGCTGGGGCTGAAGCGGGGGATCTTGCCGAAGGCCATGGTGGGCCCCATGCTGGGAGGAGGAGAGCTCGAAGTGACTCGACCACTTCGGGGACAACGGGCTATCTACGTCTGCTCAGAGGGCAACATGGCGATCCTGGAGATCCTCGAAGCACCGCACCCCATCCTCTCGCAGAACGCGCGACCGGTGCGTCCGGACGAGCTCGGACCGGCGTTGCAGCAGCGCCTCTCCGACATGGCCGAGACCATGTACGCCGCCNNGGCCTGGCGGCGCCGCAGGTCGGGGATCTGCGGCGCATGATCGTCTGCGATCCCGGCGCCGGCGAAGAGGACGAGGGCCGGACCCTGTACCTGATGGTCAACCCGGTCATCGTCGAGCGCAGCAAGGAGATGATCGAGGGCGACGAGCAGTGCCTCTCCGTGCCCGAGATCGTCGTCCGGGTCAAGCGCCACCTCCGCATCACCATGGAGTGGCTCNNGGCGAGCCGAAGCGGCAGGACTTCGAGGACTGGCCCGCGATCGTGCTCCAGCACGAGCTCGACCACCTCCAGGGCTCGACCCTCTACGACCGGGCCAGCAGCCTCAAGCGCAGCCGCTACCTGCGCTCCCGCAAGAAAGCCATGGCCACCGAGTACGCCCGGTGAGCCAGCCCGGCGGGGGGCTCGGAGTCACCGCCATCTACACCTCGCAGGTCGCCCGCTGGGGTGGGCTCGCCCACGCCTCGCTCTACGACGGTGGTCCGGGGCGGGTGGTCTTCTGGCTCACCAGCCTCTTCGTCGGCCTGGGGCGGCTCGTTCAGCCGGGGGTGCCCTCGCTGGCCGTCTCGATCCTCCACCGGCAGGTCCTCTTCGACCGCATCCTGGAGCGGCTGGGGGCGCAAGCCGTGATGGAGCTGGCCGCGGGCCTCTCCCGCCGGGGTGTGCTGCTCAGCGACGACCCGCGGGTCCAGGTCGTGGAGCTGGATGTGCCCGAGGTGGTGAAGCTCAAGGAGGAGCTCCTGGCCCGCTCGCCCCAGGGCCGCGCGGTGCTGGAGCGGGGCAACCTGCGCAGGGTCGGGCTGGATCTGGGAGATCCTCGGCTCGACGACGCGGCGCTGGCGGCCCAGGCCCCGCCGGGCTCCCCGCTGGTCGTGACCGCCGAGGGGCTCTGCATGTACCTCTCCGCTTCGGCGCAGCGGGCGCTCTGGTCCCGCGTCCAGGCGCTGCTCGCCGCCCGCGGAGGAGGCAGCTTCGTCTTCGACCTCGTGCCCGCCGTCGAGCAGGCACCGCCGGGCCGGGTGGGTCGGCTGCTCGGTCGCCTGATGGCCGCCTTCACGGGGGGCCAGGGCTTCGTGCGCGACGAGCGCGGTCGGGCCGACATCGTCGAGGAGCTGCGAGGCCTGGGCTTCAGCTCGGTCGAGGCCATCGAGCCGAGGCTGGTGGCCGAGGAGTGGGCCCTGCCCAGACCGCGGGAGCGCAGCCAGCAGGTGGTCTTCCTGGCCCGGGTCGAGCGCGGTCTCCAATCCGTGTGAACTCCTCGCCACAGGCTTGACCTTTGCAGGCTCTGCCGGCATGATCGCGGGGTCCGCGTCGGCGTGAGCCTCGCGCGGAAGCATGTGGACCCCGTCGACCTGGGACCAGCGGTGAACCGAAGCTCGAACCCCGACGATAGCCAGCTCCTTCACCGACCCCGGCCCTCTGCTTCGGTGCACGAGCAGCGGGTCCAGCCGCTCAGCGGCCTGATGGCCGAAGACCAGGTCTCTGCGGACGTCGTGGTGTCCGATCGCCTGCATGGGCTGCTGGGCAACGGGGTCATCACGGCGGCAGCGCTGGGTCCGGACACCGAGCTGGGCTCCTTCGGTGGCCTCGTGGCGGCCGATCTGGCGGTCGGGCTGGCGGGCATCGATCCGGCCATGGGCCGGGTGGGCACCAGCAGCAGCGAGGTCGCGCAGATCATGCGTCGCGCGCAGCAGGGCGGGCCGGGGGCCGGGGCGCCGGCCTCCTCCACCCTGGTCGAGCGCGCCCTCAACCGCTCCGGTCAACCCCTGCCCGACGCGCTCCGCCAGCGCCTGGAGCGAGTCTTCGGCAAGGACCTCGGCGCCGTCCGGGTGCACACCGACGCCGCCGCCGCCGGAGCGGCCGAGGCGGTCGCCGCCTACGCCTTCACAACCGGCACGGACATCGTCTTCAACCGAGGCCAGTACCGGCCGGGCACGCCCCAGGGCGACGAGCTGATCGCCCACGAGGTGACCCACGTCGTGCAGCACCTCGAAGGTCGCACCGGCAGCGCCAGCGGGGTCGAGGGCGATGTGGCCGTCTCCTCCCCCGGCGACGCCACCGAGCGCGAGGCGGTCGCCGTCGCGGCCGACTTCGTGCGCGGGCGCCTCGACAGCGATCCAGCGACCCTCGACGGGCCCGAGCTCGGCGCCGACCTGCCCTTCCAGCTCGACGCTCGGGACGTCGACGGACTCGACGCCGCTTCCCAGGGCCTTGGTCCCTCGGCGGAGGCCGGCGTCGACAGCAGCGGCGGCTCCGAGTCGGGCTCCGAGGCGGGCCTGGTGATGCGGGAGCAGGACCCGCTGGCCGCCTCGACCGACGAGGAGGGCCTCAGCGTCGATGAAGAGGTCGGTGAAGACGAAGACCAGCAGCTCGACGGCGAAGAGCAGGAGGAGGAGCAGGACGAAGAAGGCGCCCTGGGCCTGGACGAAGAGGAAGAGGAAGAAGAGGAGGAAGAAGGCCAGGAGGAAGAAGAAGAGAAGGACGAGGACCAGGACGGCGAAGACGACGGCGAGGGCGACGAAGAAGGGGAGGGCGAAGGCGACGAAGAGGCCCCCACCACCCAGGCGCCCCCTCCGCCGATGGGCGAAGGTGGCGACGAGCAGCCCGGCGGCGAAGGGGGAGGGCCCTCGCTGGCCCCGACCGATGTCGACGTGCCCTTGCACGGGCCGGTCGAGCCGGCCCCGATCCGAAGCCTGCGGGTGCCCTCGCCCCCCAAGGTCGACAAGAAGGCCGACGAGGAGTCCAAGCGGCGCACCGGCCTGACCGTCCGGGCGAACTTCGAGAAGATCGCCGCCGAGGTGAGGGAGATCTCCGAAGAGGCCAGGCGACGCCAGTCCGAGCTGGTGGAGCTGTCCCGGGGCATCGAGGGTCGGCTGGACACGGCCATCGCCGCCGCCAGCGGGGTGGTCACGGGCGCGGGCAGCGCCGCCGAGCTCAGCGTCACCGGCGCCATCGCCGAGGCCAAGGGGCGCATCGACAGCCTCAGCGAGAGCTCGCTGGCGCAGATCAACACCAGCAAGGAGTCGGCGACCAACCTGCTGAACGGGGCCGAGACCACCCACCTCGAGACCCTCAACACGACCTTCACCGAGGCCAAGGCCCAGGTGGACATCGTGCGCGACGAGATGCGCGACCCCCTGCTCAAGGTCGTGGCCGACCAGGCGGTCGCCGTGATGACCGTGGGCGATGACAAGAGCAAGCTCGCCATCGCCAAGGGCACCGAGCTGGCCGCGGGCTTCCGCGCGGCCGGTGGCGACCCGCTGGTCCGGCTGGCCAACAAGGCCAAGGCCCAGGCGGCCGAGACGATGGGCAAGCAGCTCGGCGCCAACATGAAGCCGATGGCCCAGGCAAAGGCCGTCGAGTTCGGCAAGCAGGTCGTCACGGCCGAGCTGCTCATCACCAGCACCCTGGCGCCGGTCTACCGGTCGATGGCCCAGAAGAAGGCCCAGGCCGACGGGCAGATCAAGGCCTCGGTGGCCCAGGCCCGCCAGAAGGCGACCGGCGACGGGACCCAGGCCGAGACGACCCTGGGCGAGCTGAAGACCCAGGGCAACGCCGCGCTCGAGGCCGAGCAGCAGACGGCGACCACCTCCGTCCGCGAGACGACCGCGCGGCAGGCCGGGCAGGTGACCCGGACCGGCGAGGGCCTCAAGAGCAGCGTGCGCGAGGCGGCGACCAACCTCTCCGCCGTCTACGACGAGAAGGTCGGCGCGCTGCAGGACCTGCTCGACCAGGCGGCCGAGCGCCCGGACTACAACGCCGTCGAGCCCCAGCTCCGCGAGATCCGCGAGGGCATCGACGCCTCCTTCGAAGAGCACCGGGCCTCGCTGGACGAGCAGGCCGGCCGGGGCGAAGAGCAGCTCCGGCAGGTCGGAGCCGACGCGGCCCTGGCAATCCAGCAGGCCGCCCAGGGGCGGGTCAGCGCCGCCAAGGGCATCGGCGACCAGTGGACCGGCGACATCACCGCCCGGGCCACCGCCATCGAGCAGGGCCTCGCGACCCTCTCCGAGACGGTCGAGAAGCAGGTTGAGGGCTTCGCGGCGCCCCTGCTGGAGGCCGCTCGGGGCGCCGAGGCCGCCGCTCGCGAAGGGCTGGAGTCGGCCCGCAAGGGGCTGGAGACCTCGCTCTCCGAGAAGGTCAAGGCCTTCGGCCTGGAGCTCGACGGGCTCATCGCCAAGATGCCCGGCGAGGTCGAGAAGGCCGGCGAGGCGGCGGCCCAGGCGGCCCAGAAGGCGCTCGAGGCGAAGTGTACGGCCCTCTTCAACGCCATGGACGGCATGGGCACCGACGAGAGCGCCATCTTCAACGCGCTGCGCGGCCTGGACTCGGTCGACGCCGCCGCGCTGAAGGTGCTCTACGCGCGCAAGTACCGGGGCAAGAGCCTGGAGGCCCACCTCAAGGACGAGATGGGCGGCGGCGACGTCGACGAGGCGATCGCCCACCTCTCCGGCAACAAGGTCGAGGCGACCCTCGCCTCGCTCAAGAACTCGATCAACTGGTACGGCGACGACGAAGCCGCGATCGAGGCCCAGCTCCGCACCCTCTCCGACGCCGACCTCGCCGCCCTCAAGGAGCGCTGCAAGGACGACCCCAAGGCCCAGGCGATCATCGACCGGGTCCGGGCCAACATGGGCGGGGCCGATCTGGACGTCGTCGACGCCCTGATGGACGACACCATCCCGCAGGAGCACCGCGGCTTGAAGGCCGACGCCATCCGGGTCTTCGACGCGATGGACGGCATGGGCACCGACGAGGACGGGGTCTACGGCAAGCTCGAGGGCAAGACCGAAGAGCAGCGGGCCATCCTGAAGGCGGAGTACGCGAAGTACTCGCAGGTCGTAGGCGACCGTCGAGCCGAGCAGCTCCGCGACGACTACGGCGGCGATGTCGTCGACCGCCTGAAGGCCCAGAACGCCGCGGCGGACCACTCCCTGGACACGGCCATCAAGGGAGACTTCTCGGGGGCCGAGCAGGACCTCGCCCTGGGCCTCTCCGCCGGCGACGAGATCGCCGTCAAGGCCGCCAAGCTGGAGATCGGCGCGACGGGCGGCTGGTTCTTCGGGGCCGGCACCGACGAGAAGAAGATCTTCGACACCCTGGAAGATCCGAACCTGAAGAAGCCCGATCCCAAGGACCCCGACTACGCCAACAAGATGGTGAAGTACGAGAAGGCGGTCGCCGATCGGCAGAAGCTCAACGAGCTCTACAAGGAGAAGTACGGCCGCAGCATCGAGGAGATGATCACCTCCGAGATGGGCGATCCCAAGACCGCCGACAACTACGAGTCGCAGCTCGCCAACCAGCTGCTGGTCAAGGGTGAGGGCGATCGTGAGCTGATGATCAAGGCCGCCACCGACGGCCTGGGCACCAACGAGGAGATGCTCAAGAAGGCGCTGGACGGCCTCAGCAAGGCCGAGGCCGCCGATCTGCGCAAGAAGTACGCGGACAGGTACGGCGGCGCCGCCGATCAGCTCGACCGGGATCTGGGCCTGGGCGAGCACGGCGGCTGGTTCTCCGAGCTCTCCGGCATCGACCAGATCGAGGTCGAGGTCCTGATGCTCGGCAAGCCCGAGACGCCTGCGGACTTCCAGAAGATCGCCGACATGAAGCACGAGTACCAGCGCTCGGGCGTGGGCGGCGCCTGGATGGACCTGATGGGCGGCCTCGGCGTGTCCGAGGCCGCCGAGCAGCTGGACTGGCAGAAGTCCAACGTAGACGCCGCGGTCGAGAACCTCCGCCAGAACCCCAACGACCCGACCAGCAAGCAGGAGCTGGACTCGGTCTTCAGCTACTACAACGACGACTTCAAGTCCTACGAGCAGTCCAAGAACCAGGTCTCCGAGGCGGTCACCACCGGCCTCGCTGTGGCCGGCCTGGTGGTCGCCACCGTCCTGACCAAGGGCGCGGCGGCCCCGGCCCTGGCGGCCTACCTGGGCACCTCGCTGGGCACCGCGCAGATCGTGCTGGCCAGCGCCGCGGCCTTCGGCACCGGCCTGACGACGATGGGCGCCAAGTCCGTCATGCTGGGCAACTCCTACGGCTGGGAGGCGATGACGGTCGACGGGGCCAAGACCCTGCTCGACATGGGCACGGCCGGGCTGGGCAAGGCCAAGTTCATGGAGACCTGGGCCGATGGCGTGGTCAAGGGCATGGACAGCAAGTCCCTCCAGGCCATCCTCAAGGGCAGCCTCAGCTCCATGCCGGGGGACTTCGCCGGCGCCCTGGGCGGCGCGCTGCTCGACGAGAAGAACTGGGACGGCGATCTCATCGCCAGTCAGCTGATCATCGGCTTCCTGACCAGCCAGGCCGCAGGTGGGGTCTCGGGCCAGGTCAAGACGATGCTGGGCGACAAGTCCTCGCTGCTCGGCCAGATGCTGGTCGAGGCCGGCGTCAGCGTCTCGGGCGATGTCACGGGCAACCTGCTCAACCCGGCCACCTGGACCGGGGACTCCGACGACATCTTCTGGAAGGTGATGAAGAGCGCCGGCACTGCCGCCGGAAAGAGCACGCTGTCGACCTTCGCCGACCAGAGCGTGCGGGCCGGCGGCCTGGCCAAGGGCCTGCAGAACGGGACCATCAAGGCCGAGACGGTGGCGGAGGACTTCGCCCACCTGACCTCGGCCGAGAAGCTCTGGCTGGCCCAGAACGTGGACCCCTCGCACTTCCCGGCCTCCTGGCGCAACGAGGTCATGGCCTACGCCATCTCCAAGGAGCTGGACGAGGCCGAGGTGGACTCGACCACCCCGCGGACCCCCACGACCGAGGGCGACTCGACGCAGGGGCCGGACGTGACGGCCCCGCCGACGACCGACAGCTCGACCGCCGACCTCAAGACCAAGGCCGTGTCCGACTACGAAGCCGCGGTGGCGGCGGGCTACAAGGGCAAGTTCACCCAGGCGGACTTCGAAGAGCGCTACGCCGCCGGCATGCACTACGACACGTCGACGAAGCGCTGGCGGAAGGGCCCGCCCCCGGTCGTGACCCTGGGCACGCCGACCCAGCTCAACGGCCAGTCGGTCGACCTGACCTCCCACCAGGCCTCCGACGGGGACCTGCAGGCCTTCCAGGAGAAGTACGGGGCCAGCCGCTTCGCCGAGGACCTGGCGGTCTTGCAGGAGGTGCGGCAGAAGCACCCCGAGCTGGCCAACATGACCGACGCCGAGCTGGTCGCCCTGCGCGGCTACACCTCGCACCGCGAGGACAGCGAGGGCAACAAGTCGGACTACTACGCCATGAACAAGGCCCTGCGCGAGGGCAACCAGGAGCAGCTCGACGCCTGGGGCAGCTACATCAGCTCGGTCTCGTCCGGGCTCAGCAAGCTGCCGCCGCATGAGGGCCCCGTCTTCCGCGGGACGACCCTGCCCGAGTCGGTCATCGCCAACTACCAGCCCGGTCAGACCATTACCGAGAAGTCCTTCTTCAGCACGGCGGTGGATCCCAGCAAGGCCTTCGGCGGCAACGTCACCTTCGTCATCCAGTCCAAGCGGGGCCGGGACATCGCGCCCACCTCGCACTTCCCCGAGTCCGAGGTCCTCTTCGCCCCGGGCACGCGCTTTGGCGTGCTCAAGGTCGAGAAGGGGGCGGACGGTCGCGTTACCATCTACATGAACGAGGTGTGAACGTGCCCGATCCGACCGCCGATCCCGACAAGGTGCTCGACGACCTCGAGAAGGTCTGGAAGGAGGCCTTGAAGAAGCGCAAGGAGGGGCAGGAGTCCGAGCCCGAGCGACCCAAGAAGCCCGAAGGGCCGGTCAACCCGCGGCTGGACCCCACCAAGCCCCTGGCCGTTGGAATGGACGAGCAGGGTCAGCCGAACCTCGTCCTTGCCCCGGACGTCGAGCCGTCGATCGACTGGGATGCGGTGCGGGCCTCGGCGATCGAGCTGCTGGCCGTCTTCGTGGACCCTGCCCAGGCCCGGGATCGCCAGGTGACGGCCATCGACCTGGTGCCGACCCGAAAGGACTTCGAGGACATCTTCCAGCCCGAGCGGGTGGACGACGTCGAGGCGGCCTATCGCCGGGCCTTTCCGACGCCCCCGATGCCAGTGGCCCGGCCGGACCAGACCCGCATCGTGCTGGCGACCGCCCGACCGGACCAGCTCGCCGAGCGCACCCCCTTCAGCGAGCACTTCCCCGGTGCCTACCGGCGCATCGTGGACCGCCTGATGCCCGAGCCCGTCTGGGCAGCCTGGAAGTTCGTCGCGCCGGGCAGCCCGCATGGGATGCTCTACGACGGCCTCGTCTGGACCGAGGGGCGCTGGGTCTGGATCCCCAAGCCCTGGCGCCTCTTCCCTGATCTCGCCTGATCTCCTCCCTGACTGGAGTCCACGATGTCCCTCGCCCACGCCCAGCGCGGCCCGCAGTCCTCTCCCGCCTCTGCCCCCAAGGGCCAGGGAGGCGCGGCGCAGGACGCCATCGGAGAGCTGGTCGACCTCCAGGCCGTGATGGGCAACGGCGCCTTGGCGGCTCACCTGGTCGAGCAGGCCGGCGAGCAGACCTGGGGTCCCAGCTGGCTGCGTGGCCTGGACCACGCCCGCATCAACCAGCAGGACATCGGCTCGATCGAGGAGGACGGTGACCGCAAGCAGCAAGTCGCCCCCCTGCCCCAGCTGCGCGAGACGCACAAGGACAGCAGCTACCAGGACTTCGAGAACGGCGCGGCCTTCGTCCAGGGCCAGGGCGACGAACACGAGGTCAACGCCAACGACGCCAAGCAGGGCTCGCTGGGCGACTGCTACCTGATCGCCGGCATGATCGCGGTGGCCCGGGCGAACCCCCAGGCCATCAAGGACATCATCAAGGACAACGGCGACGGCACCTTCGACGTGACCCTCTACATCCGCACCAGCGCCTACGGGCCGGCGCGGGCGCAGGTGGTGACCGTGGACGCGCGGCTGCCCGTCAAGACCCAGGACAGCCCCCTCTACGCCAAGGTCGGCGACAAGGCCGACGGCAAGGACGAGCTCTGGCCGGCGCTGATCGAGAAGGCCGTCGCCCAGAAGAAGGGCAGCTACGAGCTGATCAGCGGCGGGAACATCAACAAGAACGGCTTCAACTTCGCCGGCGCGACCGAGCTGTTGACCGGCAAGCGCGAGAACTACTTCGCCTTCACCCGCCTGGATGAGGACGACATCCTGCTGATGGCCGCCTTCGCCCTCGAAGACAAGCTGCCGGTCATCTGCTCGACCCGCTCCGACATGGAAGGGGACGAGGCCGCCACCCGCGAGGCCAACGCGGTCAACGTCTACTGGAACCACGCCTACCCGGTCGAGAGCGTCGACCTGGACAAGCGCACCGTCTCCTTCCAGAACCCCTGGGGCAGTCACCACGTCAAGGACCTGCCGATCGCTGACGTCAAGCGCTTCTACAGCTCGATCCGCGTCGGTAGCTGATGACCGGTGTCCCGCTGGCGGCGCTGATCCTTGCCGCCTGCGCGTCCGGTCGCGCCGCGCCTCCTGCCGCGCCCTCCTCCGTGCCGCCATCACCCGAGAGTCCAGCCATGCCTGCCATCACCGAGACCATCGACGAGACCACCGTGGGGGACCTGGACGGCCACCGGGTTCCGATGGGGAACATGACCACCGGCAGCTACACCCTGCCCGACGGAAGCACCGCGACGGGGACCATCTGCAGCCTGGCCATCACCGAGGGCCCCGGGGTCTTCGTCGGCCTGGGCAGCGAGGTCGTGGTCGGCGGCCGGACCTGGCGCGTGGTCGCCATCGAGAAGACCCGCGGTGAGCCCGGGTCGGTGACCCTGCAGCGCCAGGACTGACGGTGTCGGCGGTCCTGCTCCTGGCCCTCTTCGCCTGCCGTTCACCTCCGGGTCAGACCGACACGACTGCGGGAGCGCCCGCCCAGCCCTTGCCCGCGGCGCGGCTCCTGCCAGCGGCCGACGGCGCCCGCCTCGCCCTGTCGGCCTCGGCGCCAGCCACAGGCCTGCCCCTCGCCGACGCCGCCCTGGCGGGCCTCGTGTCGGTCCCCCGGCTGTCGGCCGCGGGGCGCTCGGTCCTGGAGCTGGAGCAGCTGCTCCCGCTCCGCCAGGGCGGCGGCGTGGCCCGCTTCCAGGCGCGGGTCCAGGGCTACCGGGTGCTCGATGGCGAGGTCCGCCTGCTGCTGGACGCTCGGGGAGGGCTGCGGGCCGCGACCTGGGGCGCCGCCGTGGAGCAGGGCCTGGCCCTGGGCAGCAAGGGGGCGCAGCACCGGCTGGGTCCGACCGCCGCGCTGCAGGCCTCGCTGCGGGCCCTCGAGGTCTCGGCTAGCGGCGCTAGAGAGATCCAGCTCCGGGGCGAGTGGACCGAGCTCGCCGCGTCGGGCCTCTCCCGCGCCCGGGCGCGTCGGGTCTGGGAGCATCGTCCACAGGGCCTCCTCCCGGCCTGGGAGGTCGAGCTGTGGACCGCGCCGGCCGACTCGGTCGATGGACTCGCCCGTCGGCTGGTGGTCCACGCCGAGACCGGCGAGGTCCTCGACCACCAGGATCTCGTGGTCCACGCCGAGGTCGGCTACCGGGTCTTTGTCGACGAGGACCTGCGCCCGCTCGACGGGCCGATCGAAGACCTCAGCCCCAACCCGGCCGCCGAGCCCGACGGCCGCGTGCCCGCAGCGGTCGAGCCGGTCCGGGTGTCGGTCGAGGGGCTCAACACCAACCCCGACGGCCTCGCCGACCCCTGGCTGCCGGACCCGGCGACCGAGAGCAACGGCAACAACGCCGATGCGTACGCCGACCACTACGGCCCGGACGGCCTGAGCGACGGGGACCGACGCGCCCCGACCTCGGCCGAAGCGGAGTTCGACTGGATCTACGACACCAGCCTGGGCCCCCTGGACGACACCGAGCAGACCGACGCGGCCATCGTACAGGCCTTCTATACCGTAAATTGGTTGCACGACTGGTATTACGATGTGGGCTTCACCGAGGCGCTCGGCAACGCCCAGCGGGACAACTTCGGGCGGGGAGGGGAGGAGGCGGATCCCTTGCTGATCGAGGCCCAGGACGGGGCCTTCTCCGGCAGCCGCAACAACGCCAACATGAGCACGCCCCCCGACGGGAGCTCGCCACGCATGCAGATCTACCTCTGGTCTGCCCGCAGCACCCAGAGCCTCGACGTCGAGCCGGGGGGGCTCTCTCTGGACACCAACACGGCGGCCTTCGGACCCAGCGCCTTTTCGATCGAGGCGCCCCTGGCGCTGCCGGGCAGCGATCCCGAGGCTTGCCTGGGCGTCGACGCCGACGTCAGCGGCGCCATCGTGCTGATCGAGCGCGGGACCTGCACCTTCGTTCAGAAGGTCCAGGCGGCCCAGGATGCCGGCGCCAGCGGCGTGATCATCGCCAACAACGTCCCCGGGGCCGGAGCGAACACGCTGGGGGGCAGCTCCAGCGAGATCGAGATCGGTGTCTACAGCGTCAGCTACGAGGACGGGCTGACCCTCTTCGAGCTGGTGGAGACCGAGGAGGAGGTCCTGGCCACGATGATCCGGGACCCGGGGGTCGAGGTCGACGGCTCGCTCGACGCGACGGTGGTGGCCCACGAGTGGGGGCACTACCTGCTGGGCCGCCTGGTCGGCTGCGGCACGACCCAGTGCGGGGCCATCAACGAAGGCCACGCCGACTTCGTGGCCCTGTCCATGATGCTGCGCGAAGCCGACGACCTCGAAGGCGCCTACGCCGTCGGGACCCACGCCACCGCCGGCTACTCCACCGACCCGGCCTGGTTCGGGATCCGCCGGGTGGCCTACAGCGTCGACCCGGCCATCAACGCCCTCTCCTTCCGGCACATCAGCGACGGCGAGCCGCTGCCCGACAGCCACCCGGTCGTGCCCAGCGGCAACGCCAACTCCTCGGTCCACAACGCCGGAGAGATCTGGGCCAGCAGCATGCACGAGGCCCAGGTGGCGATCCTCTCCGCCCGCGAGGCGGATGGACGCACCTTCATCGAGGCGCAGCAGCGTGTCTCCGAGATCCTGGTCGGCGGCCTCGCCCTGGTGGCCAGCGATCCCACCTACACCGAGCTGCGCGACGCCCTGATCGCGGTCGCGGCGGTCGACAGCGAGGCCGACGCCCTGGCCATCGCCGAGGCCTTCGCCCGACGCGGGATGGGCTCCTGCGCCGTCTCTCCGGACCGCAATTCCACCACCCTGACGGGGGTGGTCGAGCACGACGCCCTCGCCCCGCGGGTCTCGATCCTCTCCCTGGCGCTGGACGACAGCCTGGGGAGCTGCGACGACGACGGCGTCCTGGACGGAGGAGAGCTGGGCCTCGTCCGGATCGAGCTGGCCAACAGCGGATCGGCCCTCTTGGAAGGGGCCGAGCTGCAGCTCCGCATCGAGGAGTCCTTGCCGGGCCTGGAGCTCGACCCCGAGGCCCTCCATGCCCTGCCCTCGGTCGATCCCTGGAGCAGCGCCGTGTTCGAGCTCCCGGTGCGCATCGAGCGCTCCTCGGTCGAGCCGGGCTCGGCCGGCCTCGCGGCGACGGTCCTGGCGCCGACCGCCTGCGAGACCGAGGTCGAGCAGCGCCTCTGGGTCCGCAGCGAGTCCGACCGGGTCCCAGCCTCGTCCTTCGAAGAGCGCTTCGAGGTCGCCGACGGCGGCTGGACCGTGGAAGGGGACGACGGCGGCGAGATCTGGTCCCAGGTCGATGCCGGCGAGGGGACCGGGAGCTGGGTCGGCCTGGATGTCAGCGGCGTGACCGACAGCCGGCTGATCAGCCCGGCGATCGTCGCCGCCAAGGAGGCCGACCTCGTGCTCACCCTCGAGCATCGCTACGACTTCGAGTTCGACCGGACGGCCGCCTGGGACGGCGGCGTGATCGAGCTGAGCGTCGACGGCGGGGAGTGGCAGGACATCTCGGCCTGGGTCGACCCGGGCTACACCCACGTCCTGACGACGATCGCCGACAACCCGCTGGGCGACCGATCGGCCTTCTCGGCCAAGAACCCGTCCTGGCCGGGGACCGACACCTTGAGCTTGAACCTGGGCGAGGCGTTGGAGGGGCGCTCGCTCCGCTTCTCGCTGCGCATCGGGACCGACCAGGCCGCCTCGGCCCCGGGCTGGGAGCTCTTCACGGTGATCGTCGACGGCGCGGCCGAGGCGCCCTTCGCCTCCTGGGCGGCCGATGCCACCGACTGCAACCTCCCGCCCGTCGCGCAGGCGGGCGCCGACCTCAGCCTCTACGAGGGCGAGACGGCGCTCGTCGACGGCAGCGCCTCGACCGATCCCTTCGACGAGGCCCTCAGCTTCACCTGGAGCGTCCCCGACGGTGCGCCCGTCGCGCTCTCCGACCCCAGCCTGGTCGCCCCGACGCTGACCGCGCTGGAGGTGGAGGTCGACACCCCCGTCGAGCTGACCCTCACCGTCAGCGACGGCGAAGGCACCGCCTCGGACACCCTGACGGTGCAGGTCCTGGCCCAGGCGGAGGACTCCGGGACGAGCGACGGGGGAGGGGAGAGTCCCGATGGGGGAGCCGAACCCGGCGACGGGGGAGGGGAGAGCCCCGACGGGGGAGCCGAGGCCGACGGCGGCGCGGAGGAGGTCAAGGACGAGAGCTGCGGCGGCTGCCAGACGGCGGGCGGCGCGGGCCTCCTGACGCTGCTGCTGCCGACCTTCCTGGCCCTCCGCCGCCGCCGCCGCCCGGGTGCCACCAGCTAGTTCCCCATGGCGCTGTAGCTAGTGCCTGGCACGGGCTGGTCAAAGATTTGTCGCCACACCCACCGAATGGCCGTTCAGTCCGGTACCATGCACGGCCCGCCGGCGAGCCCATGACCGCAGACCCCCATCGCATCCTGGCCATCAGCCCCTTCGAGCGTCCTGACGTGGATCTCGTGCGCACGATCGCGCGCGGCGGTCGCCTCGCGGTGCTCGATCTGGGCCACGATCCCCGGGCGGCGCGCCGGGCGCTGGCCGAGCTGGGTCGCGCGGGCCTGCCCTTCGGGGTGCTCATCCGAGACCCCGCCTTCGAGGCGCGGCTGCTCCCGCCTGCCGTGGAGCAGGTGGTGCTGGCGCCCGGGCTCTCGCCCAGGGCCTACGCCTCGCGCATGACCCTCTGCCAGGTTCGCTCCCAGGAAGAGGCCGACCGGGCGGCTGCGGAGGGCGCCGGCGGGCTCATCGCCAAGGGCTGGGAGGCCGGCGGGCAGGTCGGAGAGGAGACCGCCTTCGTGCTCTGCCAGCGCCTCGTGGCCCGCAGCCCCCTGCCGGTCTGGGTCCAGGGCGGCTTCGGGGGCCTGGGGGCTGCCGCCTGCATCGCCGGAGGAGCCGCCGGGGTCGTCTTCGACGACGCCCTGGCCCTGGTGCGAGAGGCCAGCACCCCCGGCCCGCTGCGCGAGGCGCTGGCCTCCATGGACGGCAGCGAGACGACGGTGGTGGACGGGGTCCGCGGCTGGCGCCGGCCCGGCCGGTCCTCCGATGCCCCCCTGCACCTGGGTGGGGGCGCAGCCTTTGCCGCCGGGCTGGCCCAGCGGTGGCCCTCTGCGCTCTCGCTGTTGGCCGGGGTCGAGGCCGAGATCGACCGCGCGCTGAGCCTGGCCGCCAGCGCGCCGCCCTTCGAGCGGGACAACGCCCTGGCCCGCTCCTGGAGCCTGCCCTGGCCGATCGCCCAGGGCCCGATGACCCGGGTCAGCGACGGGCCAGCCTTCGCCAAGGCGGTCAGCGATGGCGGGGCCCTGCCCTTCATCGCCCTGGCCCTGATGCGCGGAGGGGCCGCCCGAACGGTGCTAGGCCAGACCGCGGCGCTGCTCGCGGGCCGGACCTGGGGCGTCGGAATCCTCGGCTTCGTGCCCGCCGAGCTCCGCGAGGAGCAGCTCGCCGTGCTGCGGGAGATCCGCCCGCCGGTGGTGCTGATCGCCGGCGGCCGCCCCTCTCAGGCCCGCGCCCTGGAGGAGGAGGGCATCGAGACCTGGCTGCATGTGCCTTCGCCGGGGCTGCTGGACCTGTACCTGCGCGAGGGCGCGCGTCGCTTCGTCTTCGAGGGCCGCGAG
>DDSR01000311.1 GCA_002343455.1 Deltaproteobacteria bacterium UBA2385
TCTATATAGGATGAGCGGGTGGGGCTGGGGGCAGGAGGACCTCCAAATCGGAGTTGCAGGAGCTGGCGCGGGAGTGAACCACGCCCTTGCGTACCCGGCCCTCGGTGAAACGCCCTCCTGCGTACCTCGCGCGGGATCTTGGCTTGGTGGGCGAACGTGGCTTCAATGACTTAGGCGGATGAGCTGCTGCGATCTGCCTCCAACGGCCTGTCGGAGGTACGCAGGAAGGGGGTTCATACGGGGTCGGGTACGGAAGGCGGGGCTTCACCCGGCGCGGTCCGTTGGATGGGCCGTGCGATCCGTGGTCCTCACGGACACCCACCGAGGAACAGGCTCAGCCGGCCGTAGCCCAGCGTGTCGTGCGGCCAGTTGGGCTCGGACATGGCCACGTCGTCGCAGCCGTCTTCGTTCAGGTCGCCGGCGTCCAGGCCCCAACCGATGAAGCCGCGGGAGGTCTCCGACTCCCACATCACGTCGGCGTCGTAGAAGCTGGTCGTGCCGGCGTGCGGGCCGTACCACAAGGCGACCCGCCCCTTCACATCGTCTTCGCGGACGAAGGACTCGTTTCCCTGCACGAGCAGGTCTACTTGCCCGTCGCCGTCGATGTCACCAAACGCGAGGTTGGAGCCGACCCGGTCGCTCTCTTCGTTTCCGATGACGGTGAAGCGGGAGTGCTCGCCGGTCGCCGTCACCTCGGTCAGTTCGTCGGCCGAGTACAGGTAGGCCCGACCGGCGATGGCGCTCTCCGAGGCATCCAGGCCCAGCTCAGCGCCGATCCACAGCTCGTCCACGCCGTCGCCGTCCACGTCCCCGACGTTGCGCATCTCCCAGCCGATGTAGTCGTTGAAGTCGCCGGACATCTCCGACATCAGGCCGCCGGTGTAGTCGCTCCACAACATCGTCTCGCGCACGGGGCCGGCGAAGGAGACGACCATGCCGGGGGTGCCGCTACCATCCGAGTTCACAATCGATGTCAAGAGATCCTCCACACCGTCGCCGTCAACATCGGCGACGACCAGGGCCTTTCCCATCTTGCCACTCACTCTGTCACACTCAATGTGAACGGGCGCATCGCCAACCTCCACTTCTCCTGCGCCCGAGAGCGGGATAAAGGAGATGCGACCAGAATTGTCCGACGGGTTTCGGTAGTCCCAGCCTGAGGTGGAAACTGCGGCGATCGGGCCGTCGACCTCCCAGGTTGTCATGCGCGCCATTGCCCAGCCAGTGTGACCGCCGCTCGTATCGCCAGCGATGGTGACTGCCACATCGTCTATCGTAACATCGCCCGAGAGCGGGCCATGCCAAACGAAAGCCATGCCCAGGCTGGACAGGAAGCCCCCCTCCGGCGCCGAGTCCGCGTAGACGGCCAGGTCTACGTATCCGTCATCGTTCCAGTCCACCGGGTCATGGATGAGAGCCCCCAGGTCCCAGTTCGCGTTTGAGGCAGCGCGCGCCTCCTCATGAAGCGAGCCGTCACGAAACGAGTAGATGGCAATCTCTTCCGTCCCATCCCCCACATCCGAGGTCGTAACCGCCATGGTCGGCCTGCCGCTCAGCGTGAGCGCTCCGGTCATCGTGATCCATCGCCCCAGCCAGCCCCAGGTCGTGGCGGTCTCACTTTCGATCACGACGTCGCCACGGCTGCCGGTCAACAGGGACGCCAGCGCGCACTCGTCCCAGGCCCCGTCGCAGTCGTCGTCCACTCCGTTGAGGCAGACCTCCTCCGCGTCCGGGTGGACCGACGCCTCCTCGTCCATGCAGTCGCCTCCACCGGCATCGACGGTGTCGTGACCATCGCCGTCGGCGTCGTGGTCGGAGTCGCCCGCACAGTCCTGGTCGACCCCGTCGTACCAGACCTCCACCGCACTGGGGTAGACATCGGCGCGGCTGTCGTCACAGTCCGTGTCGTCGCTGACCGTGCCCTCGGGGCGGGCGCAGGCCTCCATCATCAAAGTCGGGTCACCGTACCCGTCGCCGTCGACGTCGGCGAACCAGGCCGTCCCCGGCGGGTCCAGCACTCCATCGCAGTCGTTGTCCACCCCGTCGCAGATCTCTTCTGCGTCGGGGTGGACCGACGGATCCTCATCCTGACAGTCCCCCTCCTCGGACACCGACTGCGGCGGCGCCTCGCAGGCCTCGACCGTGGTGGTCCCTGCCCAGCCGTCACCGTCCAGGTCCAAGGTCCAGATCCGAGGCTCACACGGCGGAGTACCGCTGTCGGCCGGCTCGGGCTTGCCGGCGCAGGCCAGGAGGAAGAAAAGCATGGGCTACTCCGCGGGGCTCGGCTCGTTCACCGCGGGGCAGAGCGTCATTCGGGATGGCTGGAAGGTCTCACATGAGTTCTCCGTCTCCGCATCGCAGTAGTCCGAACCCGGTCCACCGTCGTTGGAGTCCGTGTCGTCCCCGCCCCACAGCCGATCGTTCTGGCTGGCCCCCTCGATCGTGTCGTTTCCACCATCCCCGCAGATGATGTCGGCCCCTTCCGCCCCGTCGGCGCTGTCGTCACCATCACCCAGGCTGATCATGTCGACCCCATCAGCGCCGATGACCTGGTCGTCATCGCCTTCGCCGCTGCACTTGTTCTCGCCTGAGACGAGGTGGATCACATCGTTGCCGCCGCCTGCCCAGACGGTGTCGTCGCCGCTGCCCGCGTTGATCAGGTCGCCGCCGTTGTGGCCCCAGATGATGTCGCCGTCGCCACCGCCGTAGAGCACGTCCGCGTACACCGCGTCGGCGTCGTAGTGGGACCCGTGCACGAAGTCGCCCCCGCTGAGCCCGTAGATGAAGCCGGTCACCTTGTCCACGCCGGGGTGGTCCTCCATGTTGTACAGCACCTCCTGCTGCTCGTGGTGGAAGTAGAGCGAGTCCTGGTACACCGTGCCGCTGAGGCTCATCTCGTCCATGTCGTCCCCGTCCCAGGCGCAGTAGAACGGCGACTCGCTGCTGACCCCCGTCTTGATCGAGCCAAAGACGCAGTACTCGTAGCCGTCGCAGAGGTCGAACTCGCGCGTGTCGCGGACCATGTACATGATCGATCCCGTCCCCCCGCTGGCGAGCCGCTCGGCCTTGCACTCCCAGACGTTGGTGCTGCTGTTGCGCTGGCAGAGATCGGGCACCGACGAGTCCCCCAGAACGCAGGCGTCGACGCCGAGCTCGAACGCGTACTCCGCCGTGTGCCAGATGTCGGCGGTCGGCGCGGCCAGCGCCGCCCGCGGAGCGGCCAGCAGCATCAAGAGGCTAACGAGAATGAGAGAGAGAGAGAGATCAGCTTTCGTGCCATCGGCTTCCTCGGGGCAGTTGGTGGGACGCGCGGGTTGTGCCCCGAGACCATAGCACAGGTCGGCGTATGGTTGAGGTGGTTGAGGGTGTTGAGGGGTCTGGTCGTTACAATTCCAACTCCAGAATGTGAGTTGAAGCGACCAGACTCCTCGCAACCCCTCGCAACCGGCCCGCAGGTCGGCGATCACGTCCTCGGGGTAGGCCCCGCGGTAGAGCGCGTCGGCGAACCAG
>DDSR01000256.1 GCA_002343455.1 Deltaproteobacteria bacterium UBA2385
GAGCATGTCGACCGAGATGGCGACTCGGGGCATGTCCTGGTGCTTGAACTGGTCGAGCAGGCCGCCCTTGCCGTAGACGAATCGGTCCTCGGACACGAGCACCCGCGCCAGCTTGCCGGCGTGCTCCGGGTAGAGCTTGTCGAACAGGGCGGCGAGCCGGCGGGCGTGGCCCATCGAGATGGCGAAGAAGATGGACTTGCCGGGCAGCGTGCCCGTGGGGTCCTTGATGCTCTCCTCCATGAACTCGCGGATGATGAGCGCGTTGGTGCCCGCGTTGGTGACCTTACGCTCCAGGTCGGTGCCCTCGAAGTCGATCTCGGCCGGGTCCTTGCCTTCGGCCACGAGCTGCTTCTGCACGGCCGGTGGCAGCACGCCGCCCTTGATGCCCTGGAGCTGGAACTTGCTGCGGACGCGCAGCACCTCGAAGTCCGAAAGATAGGGGGGCTCGTGGCCGGTGGCCTGCTCGAAGGTGTAGGCGTAGCTCGGGTCGTGGGTGTCGCAGTCGAAGAGCGCGAAGGTGTCGTGGTCGATGTGGTCCCGCGGCGTGGCGGTGAGCCCCAGCTTGATGCCGGTGAACCAGTCGAGCACCGAGCGGTAGATGTTGTAGATGCTGCGGTGGCTCTCGTCAGCGATGACCAGGTCGAAGAAGTGCGGCGATATCCACGACGCCGGCGCCGGGCCCGCCTGGATGAGGTTGAGCATCGTCGGGTAGGTCGTGCAGTAGAGCCGCCGGTTCGGGTCCCAGGACTGCTCGACCTTCACACCCTCGATGCGCGGCCAGTGTGGGCTGTCGGGCAGGTGCTCGCGGAAGGCGTCGATGGCCTGGTCGCGCAGCGCGATGCGGTCGACCAGGAAGAGCACCCGCTTGGCCCAGTGGGCCCGCAGCAGCACGTCGATGAGTCCCATCGCGGTGCGGGTCTTGCCGGTGCCGGTGGCCATGACCAGCAGGAAGTTGCGGCGCTTCGCCTCGACGCCTTCGAGCACCGACCGGATGGCGGCGATCTGGTAGTCGCGGCCGGCGATGGCGGTGTCGATCAGCTCGACGGACAGCGGGTTGCGGGTCTGGCGGCGCTGGTCCATCCACTCCAGGTCCAGCGGCGACGGGAAGCCGCGGACCTTGGTGGGCGGGTAGTCGTCGACCTCCCACAGGTAGATGTCGTGGCCGTTGGTGTAGAGCACGAAGGGGATGCGCCCGCCCTGGAGCCGCTGGGTGTTGCGGGCGTAGGTGAGCGCCTGCTCCTGGCCCAGCTCGGCGGCCTTGGCGGTCCTCTTGGCCTCGACTACGGCGACCACGCGCCCGCGGGCGAGCAGGGCGTAGTCGACGAACTGTTTGCCGTAGTGGTTGCCGAAGCCGGGCTCGGCGGCGATGGCCGGCACCACGCCGGCCTCGACCAGGTCGATGAAGTACTCCTCGATGACCTGGGTGGGGTCGTCGAGCTGCCAGCCCGCGACGCGCAGGGCGGCGTCGACCAGGGTCTTGCGGGTGGTGGCTTCGGACGTCAGCAGGGCAACCTCCTTTTATCGGGAGCATAGTGACCACGAGTCGAGAGCAGAAGCCAAAGCCGTGTCGCGGCCCTGCGAAAGGCACCGTCCAAGTGCGCCCGACGCGAGATCGCGGAGAGGTCGGTATCCCGCAAACCCCATGAAACGCTGACTTGAGCAAGCTGTGAGCAAGCCTTCCTCCCCCGGAGCAAGTGATGCTCAGCCAGCGCCACGCCGCCGATTCCCTCGCGCTTCTCCACGCCGAACTCGGCGCGCCACCCCTGACCATCCTCGAGTCTGGCGCCGGCCCGCGCACCCTCCGGGCCGCGGTCGCCGAGGCCGCTGCCCACCCAGAGGGCGGCCTGCTCACAATGCTGGCCGCCGATGTACGGGCTGCCTCGATGGCGCGAACCTGGCTGGCCACGGGCCACGGCGCCCAGGTGGAGCTGCAGGCCCTGCCGGTGGCCGATGGCGTGCTGGTCCTGTCCCCCGCGAACGTCGAGGCCCTGGTCCGTACGTCCGTCGCCCAGCTCGCCGCCCACCCGGTCGACGAGGCCGAGGCAGAGCGACAGCGGCTCNNCCGCCCTGGTGGCGGAGCTGGACGGGAAGATCCGCCGGACGGTGCACCACGTGGTCAAGGGGCTGCTGGACGAAGCCGACGCCAAGGTCCTCAATGCCCCGCTGCTGGCCCAGCGGGAGCAGGCCCGACTGCGACTCGCCACCCTGCCCTCGGTGGCGCCACCGCCGGCCGCCGACACGATCGACCCTGACGCCTTCCGCACCGCGGTGCTCCAGGCCTGGCACGATCGCCCGCTTTGAAGACCGCCGCCAAGCCCTCGGCCGGCTCCTCGACGAGGTCCGCCTGTCACCTGGTTGGGTGCGGATCACCTACGCGTTTCGTCACCACCCGCCCTCGCTCCCGCCATACGCCCCGACGTCACTCCGCGTCCCGTCCCCATCCAGCACCGCCGGATCCCCCACGTCGACCATCCCGCTGCTGCTGCGCAGCGCGAAGTCGTCGTTCGTCCCGTCCCCGTCGTCGCTGACGCTCTGGAAGCCCGGCGCGACGGCGATGTTGCCCCCGGTCCCCGTGAGGTCCCCGGGGTCGCCGCCGTAGGCGCTGCCGTTGTCGAAGAGGTTGTTGTAGGTCCAGCTGGCGTAGCTGTACTGCATGTAGGCCCCGACCCCGCCGTGGCCGACGATGGCGTTGTTGCGGACGGTGGGCGCCGACCAGCCCCAGACGACGATGCCGTCGCCGTAGTCGCCGGCGTCGACGCGGTTCCAGGCCAGGACGTTGTTCTGCACGGTGGGGTTGGCGACGTCGGTGTCGGCGTAGAAGCCGATGATGGCGACCCCGCCGCCGTGGGTGCTGGCTTCGTTGTTGGTGACGAGGTTGTTGGTGAACAGGGCCCCGCCGGTGTTGGTCTGGAAGACGATGCCGCCGCCCTGGCCTTCCAGGGTGAAGCCGAGGTCGTCGGTGCGGCCGCTGTCCTGGGCGCGGTTGCCGTCCAGCAGGTTGTGCAGGATGATGGGCGAGGCCTGGGCGACCCAGATGCCGCCGCCATCGCCGGCGGTGTTGTCGAGGAAGCGGTTGCCCTGGATGAGGGGGGCCCCGTAGAGGATGGCGAGGCCGCCGCCGTCGTTGCCGTCGTCGTCGCCGCCGAGGCCGGCGTTGTTGCCTTGGACGATGCTGTTGGAGAGGGTGGCTTCGCTGTCGTACAGATACAGTCCGCCGCCGAGGTTGGTGCCGCCGCTGGCGCTGTTGTCGCGGACGATCAGGTCGTCGAGCACCGGGTCGGCGCCGCTGACGTAGACGCCGCCGCCGCGCTCGGCGCTGCCGCCGGTGACGGTGAAGCCGCGCAGCCGGGCCCCGCTGCCCTCGCCGCTGTTGATGGTGACGACCGGGCCGTAGCCCTGCCCGTCCAGCACGGTGGCCTCGGGGCCGTCGAGGCCGACGATGTCGACGTCGAGCCCGCGGAAGTCGATCTGCTCCTCGTAGGTGCCGGGGTGGACCTCGATCTGCAGGCAGCCGATGTTGTAGGCGACGTCGATGCCGGCCTGGACCTGCTGCACCGGGCGGGCCGCGCTGCCGTCGCCGCTGGAGGGGGCGCTGAGGTCGACCTGGACCGGGCAGAAGACGTCGGCGCCCCCGTCGCCGGAGCCCCCGTCGGTCCCGCCATCGCCGGTGTCGCCCCCATCGCCGGTGCCCCCGTCGGTCCCGCCGTCTCCGGTCCCGCCGTCACCGGTTCCCCCGTCTCCTGTCCCGCCGTCGGCCCCCCCATCGGCAGCCCCCCCGTCGGTGCC
>DDSR01000360.1 GCA_002343455.1 Deltaproteobacteria bacterium UBA2385
CTTGCGGAGCGAGGCGGAGGGGGGGCGTCCGGCCGCCAGCCCCACCCGCTGTTTCTGGATAGCTGATGGTCATGGTCCCTGGCGCGCTGCTCTTCCTCTCGTCTGCCGCCTTCGCCGCTCGGGTCGCCATCCCGGCGGGCGAGTACACGCTGGGGAACCCGCAGCACCCCGACTCGCCGGTGCGCACCGCGCGGCTGTCGGCCTTCGCCATCGACACGACCGAGGTCTCCATCGCCGAGTTCGAGCGCTTCGTGAAGGAGGGCGGCTATGGCGAGCCCGAGCTGTGGTCCCAGGCGGGGCGCGCCTGGCTGAAGGCCAACCCGCAAGGCGCGGGGGAGGCCCAGCGGGCGGCGGGTCGGATCGCGACCCACCCGGTCGTCGCGGTGACCTGGTACGAGGCGGACGCCTACTGCCGCTGGGCGGGGGGCAGCCTGCCAACCGAGGCCCAGTGGGAGGTCGCGGCCTGCGGCGGGGACGGCCGGATCTACCCCTGGGGAGCCGATCCCCAGGTCAACACCGAGGCGATGGAGGGCAAGCCCCGCAAGCCGGTCGACAGCGTGGGCACCTCGCCGGTCGACCAGGGCCTGCCGGGCACGGCCGGGCCCTTCGGCCTGGTCCACGCTTCGGGCAACGCCTGGGAGTGGACCTCGGGCTGGTACCACGCCGACGGCGCCTCGCTGCAGGGCGCCGACCCGCAGGGCCCGGCCGAGGGGAGCTGGAGGACGCTGCGCGGAGACTCTTTCCTGAACATGCTCAGCTACAACACCTGCGCCCACCGCGAGCCCGCGCGGCCCGAGCGGGTCGCCTTCACGGTCGGCTTCCGATGCGCCTACCCCTCGCCCTGATCCTGCTCGCCTGCGCCCCGGAGCTTGCTCCCCCGGCGCCAGCTCCCCCGGGGCAGGCACCCGCGGGCGCCCCCGGTCCGCCGCAGGGCGGCCAGCCCGGTCCCCCCGAGCCCGACCGCAGCCACCTGCCTCCCGACGGGATCTTCCCCGCCGTCGCGCCGGACGCCGACGGCATGGTCCCGGTCCCGGGCGGCTGGATCGAGGCCGGCTGGCCCCGCCGGGGGGCCAAGGGGAGCAAGGCGCCCGAGCCCGATCGGCAGCGCGGGGAGGCGCCGCCCTGGCAGCTGGGCATCGGGGCGGGCCTCGAGCCGCAGCGCACCTGGGTCAAGCCCTTCCGCATCGACCGGACGGAGGTCACCCGCGCCGCCTACCGCGAGTTCCTGCTGGCCACCGGCTACCGGCCCCCCAGCGTGGAGGAGGAGTGGTACCACACCGAGGACTGGTACTGGGACGGGACCGAGTACTTCGAGGGGACCGGCGAGCACCCCGTCGTCGGCGTGAACTGGTACGACGCCCGCGAGTATTGCGCCTGGCGAGGCAAGCGCCTGCCGACGGACGCGGAGTGGCAGCTGGCCGTCTTGGGCCCGGCCGAGACGGACCGCTACTACCCCTGGGGGCACCGCTACGAGGGTGACCGGCTCAACCACGGGATCTCGGGCGGCGAGATCTTCGACGACAGCGACGGCTACCGCACCACCTCGCCGGTCGGCAGCTTCCCCAAGGGTCGCAGCGAGTTCGGGCTCGAGGACGCCTACGGCAACGCCTGGGAGTGGGTCGAGGACAGCTTCATCGACGACTGGGCCCTGGCCTCTTCGACGCCCTACGAGGACGGTGTCACCGATCTCGTCGCCGCCACACCCGGACAGTTCGCGGTCGTGCGAGGCGGCTCCTTCTACTTCGACCTCGCGGTCCGACCGGAGTCTGAGCGCACCTACTTCGTTCGCGAGCTGCGGCGCAAGACCACCGGGATGCGCTGCGCGGCTTCGTTGTGAGGCTGCTGCCGGTCCTGGCGGGGGCCTCCCTGGGGCTGGGTGCGGTCCTGGTCTGGGAGCGGGAGCGCCTGGAGGCCGGGCCTCCGGGCTGGGAGGTGGACGACCCGGAGCTGCCCGTCTACCTGGCGAGCCTCGCCGGAGCGCCGCGCCTGCCCGGAGAGGGCTGGCCGCTGGGATCCCGGTTCTCGCTCAAGGGGGGCGCGCCCGTCTCACGGCTCTCGGTCCTGGCGGACATCCCCCCCGGAGGCAGCCTCACCCTCGCCCTGAGCCCCCCGCGCGGGGACGCGGCGATCCTGACGGCGCCGCGGTTTGGCGGGGGAGGAGTGGTCCTGGGGCGGCAGGATCTGCGCAGCTCCAACAGCCCCACGCTGTCCGCGCTGCAGTCCTGCCAGGGCGAGCTGTCCACCCTGCCGGAGGGGCCCGTCTGGCTGGGGCTGGAGGTCGATGCCGGAGGGCAGCTGCGGGCCTGGGTGGGTGAACAGTCGACCCGCTGCGCCTGGGGCGAACGTGCCGGTCAGCCCTTGCTGATCGCGGGGCTCTCGCGGGTGGGGCTGCACGAGCTTCACGCCGATCAGCAGGGGGTCCGGGCGCCGACGGCCGCCTGGCCCGCGCGCCTGCTCGCGGTCGCGATCGGCGGGCTGCTGGCGCTGGGGTCCACCCGACTCCGGCCGCTCCAGCGCTCCGCCAGCCTCGTCTGGGCGCCCTTCCTGCTCTGCGCGCCGCTGGCCCTGCTGGACCTGGACGCCTGGCAGCAGGAGGCCCGCCTGCTGCTGGATCACCCCCTCCGCCTCGCCCTGGGCCTGCCGGCGCTCGTCAGCGCCCTGCTGCTGACCGTGCTCGCCGCGCTGGCCCTCGCCCGCCGACCCCGGGGCTCCCTCCCGGCCACCCTGGGGCTGGGGGCGCTGGTCGGGGCAGGCCTGGTCGCCCTGGCCGCGCCGCAGTGGCCGGTCTCGATCGCACTCTCCGCCGCCACGGGGGCCTCCCTCGCGGCCCTGGTCTGGGTCAACGCCCACGCCGAGCGGCTGCGCTACTTCAACCTGCTGAGCCTGGCCCTGGTCGGGTTGGCCGTCGTCGGCGCCGAGAACGCCCTGATCTGGACGGCCACCGGTCAGCGCCTGGTGGGCGTCTCCAACCGCGCGGCGGCCGGCTGGACTCCCCATATGGAAGCGCGGGATCCCCTGGACGATCTTCGGGAGGTCGAGACCGTCCGCCATCATCGGATCTACCCCTCCGAGGGCTACCCGGTGGCCCCACCCCCTCGCAGCGCCCCGCTGCGCATCGTCGCGCTCGGCAGCAGCAGCACGGGCGGCGCCTTCCAGTTCGACGACCTCGACCTCTTCTGGCCCGCGGTCCTGGAGCGCCAGCTCGGCGCCGGGGTCCAGGTGATCAACCAGGCGGTCGGAGGCTGGACCAGCCTGCATATGCGCCGCTATATCGAGACCCGGATCGAGGATCTGGACCCGGACCTCTTCGTCGTCTACCTGGGCAACAACGACTTCAAGCAGCGCAGCAGCCGGCCCTATCGCGAGCTGCTCGCCGAGCTCCAGGGCGAAGCCGGTCGCCCTCGGCCGACCGCCCTGCTGGCGCGGGTGCGCCTCTTTCAGCTGCTGCGCTTCAGCCTCTCCCCGCTGGCGACCCAGGCCCAGGACGCCGCCGTCCCCCTCTCGCACGCCCGGGACAACCTGGAGGCCCTCGTCGAGCTCGCCCGCGCCCGCGAGGCCCCGGTCCTGCTGGTGAGCGAGGCCGTCTACCCGGACCCGGCGGAGCTCTCGTCCTACGCGGCGATGATGGCCTCGCTGGCCGATGGAGAGGATGTGCGCTTCATCGACGGGGCCGAGGTGCTGCTGGGCCCGGCCTCCTGGCAGTACTTCCTCGACAATGTGCACCTCAGCGAGGAGGGGCACCGGCGGCTGGAGGCGGCCATCCGAGCCGAGCTGCTCGACGCGGGCTGGGTCGGCGAGCCCTGAAGCTCCTGCGCCCTGAAGCTCCTGCGCCCTGAAGCTCCTGCGCCCTCAAGCTTGGGCACGCTGTTAGGATGGCGGCCCGTGCGCTTCGACCTCCTCGACGAGCCCTCCCTCCCTCGACCCGCGCGGCGGGGGCTCGATCTGGCCGCGGTGCTGGCGGTCCTGGCCGTCGCGGTCTGGCTCTGGCCGGTCGACGCCCAGCCCGCCGAGGTGCAGCTCAGCGGCGTGCCCTGGTGGGGCAGCACCCGGGACCTGATGCTGGAGGGCCCCGACGCGGGGGAGTGGGCGCGCAACATCCGCCTGCTGGAGCAGGGCCGCTTCGAGGATCTCGACCACCACCGGCTGCCCTCATGGATGGTGATGGTGGCCGCGGTGATGAAGGCGGGCCCCGACGTGGTGATGGCGGGGCACATCGTCAACCGCCTGCTCTTCGCGGCGCTGGGGCTGGCCTGTTTCGGCCTGGGCCGGCTCCGCGGCGGTCGGATGGTCGGCCTGCTGGCGGCGGCCCTGGCGATGGGCCTGCCCCATGTGCTCTCCTCCAGCCAGCGCTTCGGCATCGACATGGCCGTCAGCGCCATGATCCCGGTCCTGATGCTCTCGGCGCTGGCCACGACGCGCAGCTTCTGGCTGGGGCTGCCTACCGGGCTGCTGGCCGGGCTGGTGGCCGGGCTGCACTACACGACCCCGCCCTACCTGCTGCCCCCGCTGGTCCTGCTGCTGCTGCAGGTCCAGGGCTGGAAGGGCCGGCTCGGCGCGGTCCTGCTCTACCTGGCGGGCGCCGCCCTCTCGGTCCGGCTGCTGCTGTTCATCTACCCGGTGCCCTCCTGGACGATGTTCCTCAACGACATCGCCAACGGCATCTCGCCCGCGCCACCCGGGGGGGGGTCCCCGGCGGCGCTGGACACCGCCCTCGCCGGGCTGCGCGCGGACCTCCTCGGCCACGCCAGCGCCGCGGTCGCCAACGCCGTCCACACCCTGCGGGTGGCCACGCTGCCCTGGGCGGTGCAGCTCGCCCTGCCCTGGTTGGGGGTGTTGGGCCTCGCCTTGCTCCCGCCGCGGTCGGGCTCGGGGAGCTGGGCCCGCAGCCTCCTGCTGCGCACCGACCTGGGGACCGGGGTGGCCCTGCTCTGCTGCCTGGCGCCGCTGCCGGTCCTGACCGGGGTCGGCGCCCCCGAGCGCTACGGCAACAACTTCCTGCCCATCGTCGCGGTGTTGATCGCCCGCGGGGCCGGCTCGATCTTCGAGACGGTCGACGCCCTGGTGCGAGCCGGCTGGAAGCGCTGGCCTCGGGGCCCGCTGCTGGTGCTGGCCCTGCTGCCCCTCTTCTGGGCCGCGCTGATCGCCCGCTCCGGCCTGCGCTTCATGGCACCTCCCCAGGCCTCCGAGATCGGCTCCATGATGCTGGCCGAAGCCCTGGGGCGGACCTTCCCGGCGGGCACCGGCGTCGCCAGCCCGATGCGCGAGCCCCTGGTCATCGCCAACCTCGAGTTCTGCCCGCTGCGGGTCTGTCCGACCGAGGCCAGCGAGGACCACTTCCAGCGCTGCGTCCGGGTCATGGCCCAGGAGTGCGCCGGAGAGGGGCCGATCGGCTACGTCTGGACCAGCGCCAGCCACTTCTACGACCCCAACGCCAGGCGGGCGGAGATGGACACCTGGGTCGCCGAGCGCTGGCCGGTGGCCGAAGAGGTGCGCCATGGGGACTTCTCCGCCAAGATCTACCTGATCGACCGGCCCCTGGTCCGCGAGGGAGAGGACCCGCTCCAGGGCCTGCCCCACCCCGGCCAGCGGCCCGATGGCTCGG
>DDSR01000203.1 GCA_002343455.1 Deltaproteobacteria bacterium UBA2385
GAGGCGGAGGGGGGGCGTCCGGCCCCCAGCCCCCCCCGCTGTTACTGGATAGGCCTCGTCCATGAACAAGCGCCGCATCCTCCTCGCCCTGGGCATCCCCGTCCTCCTGCTGGGCGCCGCCGTGGCCCCGTTCGCCGCGGCCTTCGTGGGCATCACCCCGCTCCAGGAGCGCGAGCTGCTGCCGGGCGTACACATCGTGCTCGACGGATACACCAGCGTGGCGCTGATCGAGGTGGGCGGGGGCAAGCTGGCGCTGGTGGACGCCGGCAACGACCCCAGCGGGGCGCCGATCCTGGCGGCGATCGAGGCCCGAGGGGCGCAGGCCCAGGACGTCGTCGCCGTCTTCCTGACGCACGGCCACCCCGACCATGTGGCCGCCTGCGGGCTCTTCCCCGACGCGACGACCTGGGTCGGCGAGGCCGAGCTGCCCTACCTCCGTGGCGAGCGCGCCTACCATGGCCCGCTGCCCAGCCTGTTCGGAGCGCAGGTGGCGCCCTGCGCGCGCCTGCAGGGTGCCCGCGACGGCCAGGAGATCCCCGTGGGCGAGCGCACGTTCACCGCCCGCGCGCTGACCGGCCACACCGCGGGCAGCACCGCCTGGCAGGTGGGCGAGGCCTTGTTCGTCGGCGACGCCGCGACCATCAAGGGGGACCGGCTGGTCGGCCCCCCCTGGGTCTTGTCGGACGACCTCGACCTGGCCCGGGCCTCGTTGAAGGCGCTGGCGACCCGGTTGGACCCCCCGCCTGCCTGGGTGGTGCCCTCCCACTCCGGGGCCGCCCGCGGCGAGGCGCTGAGCGGCTGGCGTTAGCCCGATCTGGGATACTCTTCGCCATGCCCAAGCTGGGTCTCGTCTTTCCGCGCTTCCGCTACCCCTCGGGCGACTACCCCCTGGGGCTGGCGCTGCTGGCGGCGGTGGTCCGGCGGGAGCTGGGGTGGGAGGTCGCCATCTGCGACACGACCTTCGACGCCCGGCTGGAGAAGATCGCCGAGTTCTACGATCAAGAGAAGCCCGATGTGGTCGGCATCGGCATCAGCACCCTGATGCTGGGCGAGGCCCTCGAGGCGGCCGCGCTCGCCGCCGCCCGCGGCATCCCGGTGGTGGCCGGCGGGCCGCACCCGACGACCGATCCGCAGGGCACGCTGGCCCACCCGGCGATCCGCGCCGCGGTCCTGGGCGAGGGCGAGCTGCCCCTGCTGGAGCTGCTCCCGATGCTGGCCGAGGGGCGGGCCGGCCCGGTCCAGGGGGCCTGGGTCAAGGGCCTGGACGGGCTGGTCTGGCCCTCCGAGCACCGCCACGCCTGGCCGGATCTGGACGATCTGCCGCTTCCGGCTTGGGATCTGATCGACATGCCGGCCTACCTCTCGGCCTGGGGTCAGCTCGACACCGTGCGCTCGGGGCTGCGCGGGCTGAACATCTCCGGGGCGCGCGGCTGCCCCTTCTCCTGCTCCTTCTGCCAGCCGGTGCTGGATCGCATGTTCGGCAAGAAGCTGCGCCAGCGCGCGCCGGAGCGGCTGGTGGAGGAGATCGCCGCCCTGAAGGAGCGCTACGGCATCGAGGGCTTCTGGTTCACCGACGACACCTTCACCACCAACCGGCAGTGGGTGGAGCGCTTCTGCGATGTGCTCGGCGCAAGCGGGCTGGACCTGGTCTGGGGCTGCACCACCCGGGCCAACCTGATCAAGCCCGAGCTGATGGCCCGGATGCAGGCCGTCGGGCTGCGCAAGCTCGGCATCGGCATGGAGAGCGCCACCGAGCGCGTGCGTGAGGGGGTCTACGCCAAGGGGGTCAGCCTGGAGGCCATCGAGCAGACCGTACAGACCGCACACTCGCTGGGCGTACAGACCCTGCTCTTCCTGATGCTCGGTGCCCCCGACGAGCGCCGCGACGAGGTCCTCCACACGATCGAGGCGGCCACCCGGCTGCGGGCCAGCGAGGCCAGCTTCAGCCTGTTCGTGCCGATCCCGGGCACCGATCTGCATCGTACGATGAGCGAGCAGGGCTTCGAGCTGAGCGCGGATGTGACGGACTACGACTACTACGCCCGGCAGCCCTTCCATGCCCGCATCGATCGGCGCGAGCTGCGGCTGCTGCAGCGCTGGGCCTACCTGCGCTTCTACAGTCACCCCTACCGCTGGTCGGGCCTCGCCCGCACGGCGGGCAGCCCGGCGGGGCTGCGCAACCTGGGGCGCAAGCTGCGGCGGATCCTCCCGCTGGCCGCCGGGGGGAGCGCGTGACTCAGGCTCCCGCCGTCCTCAGGCTGCTGCTCGCGGGCCTCGCCCTCGGCCTGGCCCTGTGGGGGCGGCCCTCCCCTCGCCCGCCCGTGCTGCTCCTGCCGGAGTCCAGCCCCCGCGCGGCGGCCCGCTTCGATCCCCGACTCGAACAGAGCTTTCAGGCACAGCTCACCGCCGACGACGTCGCCCGGGGCGTCTGGGCCCTGGCCCTGGGCGGGGGCCTGGGGGTCGAACAGAGGCGGGCGATGGCCCCGCTGGCCCGGCAGGGGGCACAGGCCCGACAGGAGGTGGATCGCCTGCGCACCCAGCGCCGCGCCCATCGGGCCGAGCTGAGGCAGGCCGGGATGGAGCTGAGCGTGGCCCTGATCGAGCGGGGCTGGCGGCCCGAGGAGAGACGATGAGCGTGAAGCTGCTGGACGGACTGAGCCTGCTGCTGCTGCTGGCGACGGCTGCGGTGCTGGCCTGGCCGGGCGCCCCCTCGCCCGCTCGGGTGCAGGTGCCCCTGCTGGTGCCCGCGGACCCGCCCGGCAGCCTGCACTCGCCCGGCGCCGACGAGCGCGCCATCCAGGCCCGCGCCCTGGCCATCGGCGAGGTGGTCACCATCGAGGACCTGGTGCGCGGCGTGCTCGCCCTGGACAGCGAGACCCCCCAGGGCCTGCCCCCGCTGAGCGAGGCCGAGCGCGCCGAGCTGCGCCAGCTCCTGGCGCGGGCCAGCGAGCACCGGGACGCCCTGCTGGCCGTCGAGGGCCAGCTCGGCGCCGCCGAGGACCGCCTGGACGCCGCCGCCCGAGAGCTCGCCGGACAGCTCAGCCCCGACCAGCGGGCCTGGATCCAGGGCAACCGGGACCAGATCAGCGTGCAGGGGGTCGAGGAGGGCTACTGGAAGCAGGCTCAGGAGGGGCTCAAGTGAGCATCCAGCGGGTGCTGTTCGTGGGCCTCTCCCTGCTCTGCCTGGGCCTGGCCACAGAGCGACGGCTGTCGCCGGGCCCCGAGCTGGTGGTGATCGATCCCCTCGCCCCGCCCCTGACGCGCATCGCCTCGCTCGGGGATCGCACCTTGGGGCCCGAGCCTCGCCCTCCTCCGCAGCTCCGACAGGCTCCTCCCCCTTCCCGGCCGGCCGACTCTCGCGGCCACACGCTCCGCCTCGCGGTCGAGGCCGACGCGCTCGCCATCGCCGAGGTGCTCGGCCCGGAGCGGGTCGGCTGGGCGCTGGCGCAGCGAGAGGAGCTGTCCGCCTCGCTGGCCGAGACGGCCACCTGGAATGCCCTGGTGGAGGAGCTGGAGCGGCCTCAGCCCCCCGAGGGAGGCGTCGAGGGCACACCGACCGGCGGGGGCCCGGTCGGAGGTCCGGGCTGAGTGTTCACGGGAGGGGTGCTCCCGGGCTGGGTGATCCCACCGGGGGGCATCATCCCCTCGGGAGGAGCCCCCATGGGCGCGCCCGCGCCCGGCATCATCGTCCCGTCGGGAGGCGCCCCGCCCATTCCCCCGCCCATTCCCCCGCCCATTCCCCCGCCCATTCCCCCGCCCTCTCCCGCCATCTGGCCGGTGAAGGCGAAGCTGAAGGCGTCTCGACCGGCGAGGGTGCCGGCCCAGATCCGGAAGGGCTTGGAGGTGGCGACTTCGATGCGCTGATCGGGCGGCACCAGGGCCATCAGCCGCCCCGCCAGCTCCAGCCGGGAGGCGTGATCCTGCTCCAGGGCGCTCAAGAAGGCCTCGCCCGCCGAACGGATCGCCGTCGCGGCGTCCTCCGACGTGGATCCGATGCCGCTCATGGCGCCGCGGTAGCGCAACAAGGGGGTGTCCAGGGTGGAGAGGCGCTGCTCGTCCTCGAGCTGGAGGGCGGTGGTGGCCGGGCTGGCGGTGAGGCCCAGCGCGATCAGGTCGGGCATGCGCGCGCTGGCGATGCCCACGGTGAGCTGTTCGAGCGGCCCCCGCCCCAGCATCAGGCCCAGGCTGCCCTGCGCCCCGGCGATGGCCTCGCGTCCTTCGGCGCCGAGCGCCTCCGCAGCAGACGCCGTCGAGTCCAGCGCGATGGCTCGCACCGCCGCGGCCGACTTCACCAAGGCCTCGGCGTCGACGGCCGAAGGCGCGCGCCCGGCCTTGAACGCCGTCTCGACCGCGGCGACGGCGGCGGTGTAGTCGCTGACCGCCGGGAGGAAGGCGACCTCGGAGCGCTCTTCGATCGCCAGGAAGGACTCCTGGATCTCGGTCGTCAGGGTGAAGACCTGGGGAGGCGGGACGGCGGTGCGGGTCCACAGCAGCCGCATGACGAAGCCGTCGTTGTTGACCATGAAGCCGTCGCCCCCCGCCAGCGGGGTGCCGGTCGGGGCGATCTCGGGCTCGCCGTTGGTGAAGCAGGCGAGGAGGAGGAGGGTGCTGAGGGCGATCATCGGGGCTCCGTAGACGCGGGCCCCCTATCGTCTCGGAGGCGAAGCGACCCTCAGCCTCCCGAGCGCTTGCGGAACCAGCCGCGGCGCTGACCCTCCTCCTTCGGCTCGGTCTCGTCCTGCTCCTCCCCTCGCCCGCCCAGGGTCTCGCGGAGCTGCTCGACCAGGTTCCAGCGGCCTCCGCCGCAGTCCTCGGCGGGCACGTGGTTGACGCGGAACCAGTCCTGGACCCGCTCCTCGCAGTCCTCGCAGGGCGGCAGGCCGGTGGAGCGGCAGACCTCGGCCTGCTGGAGCTCCTTGGGCGCGGCGATGCGGCCGCCCATGGTCCCCGAGCCGACGACGAAGCGGGACCAGGCCGGCAGGGCCGCCTGCCCGCCGCTGAGCCCGTGGGCCTTGCCCCGGTCGAAGCCGACCCAGACGATGACGACGAGATCGGGGGTGAAGCCGGCCAGCCAGGCGTCCCGCCCGTCGTCGGTGGTGCCGGTCTTGGCGCCGACGGCTCCCTTGACCCCGTAGCTGGCGGCTCGACGGCCGCTGCCGCGGACCAGGACCTCCCGCATGCTGTCGGTGACCAGGAAGGTGGCGGCGGAGTCGGCGATCCGGCGGGCCACGGGTTCGGGCTCTTCGTAGAGCAGCTCGCCGTCGACGGTGGAGACCGCCCGCAGCAGGCCGGGCTTCACGGTGGTGCCGCCGCGCGGGAAGGCGCTGTAGGCCTGGGCCAGCTCGATCGGGCTGGCCTCGAAGCTGCCCAGGGCGGCGCTGGGCCAGTCGGTCGCCCCGGACAGGCCGGCGCCCTGCCAGCGGCTGGCCAGGGTGCGCAGGCCGACGCGCTCGGCCAGCAGGATGGCCGGGATGTTGCGGCTGCTCACCAGGGCGTCGCGCAGCGAGACGGTCTCCAGGAAGGCGCCGTCGTAGTTGCGGGGGGTCCAGACCTTGCCATCGACGGTGCGCTCGATGGGCACGTCCTGGATGACGGTGGCCGGGGAGAGGGTCGGATCGGCGTCGAAGGCGAAGAGCCAGGTCAGCGGCTTGATCGTCGAGCCCACCTGCCGACGGCCCGAGAAGACCCGGTCGAACTGGCTCTCGCCGTAGTCGCGGCCGCCGACCAGGGCCACGATGGCCCCGTCGCTGGCCCGCACCGCCAGCAGGCTCATCTGGACACCCTTGGCCGAGGGGTGCTCGCGCTCCAGCTCGACCAGGGACTCGGCCACGACCTGCTCGGCGAGGCGCTGCAGGGCGGGCTGGATGGTGGTGTGGACGGCGAGGCCCTGGGCGGCGACCGCTCCGGGCTCGAGCTGCTCCTCGGCCTTCATCAGGGCGGCGTCGACGGCCCAGGGGGCCAGCCTCCCCCCCTTCAGGGCGTGGACCTGCAAGGGCTGCGCGCGGGCGGCGGCGGCCTGCTCGTCGCTGGCGGCGCCCACCTCGACCATGCGCAGCAGGGCGACGTCCCGGCGCTGCATGGCCTCTTCCGGGTAGCGCAGCGGCGACCAGCGGTTGGGGGCGGAGATGATGCCGGCGATGGTGGCGGACTCGGCCAGGTCCAGGCGCTGCACGGGCTTGCCGAAGAAGGCCCGCGCCGCCTGGTCCACCCCGCAGATGGAGGCCCCGCCGGCCTGCCCCAGGTAGATCTCGTTCAGGTACAGCTCGAGGATGCTGTCCTTGGAGAGGCGCTGCTCGACCGCCACGGCCAGCAGGGCCTCGCGCGCCTTGCGCTCGTAGGTGCGCTCCCGCGAGAGGAAGAGGTTCTTGACGAGCTGCTGGGTCAGGGTGCTGCCGCCCTGCTGGGTGCTGCCGGACCAGGCGTTGATCAGCAGGGCGCGGGTGATGCCGAGGGGATCGAGGCCCTCGTGGCTGCGGAAGCGGCTGTCCTCCATCGCCAGGACGGCCTCGACGAGGTGATCTGGGATCTCGTCCAGGGGCACGGTGCGGCGGGCTTCGTTCTCGGGGCCGCGCACGCCGGCCAGCTCGGCGGGGGCGAGGCGGAGGCGGGAGCGGCCGTCGGCGAGGGCGACGCGGCCGTCGGCGAAGGTCAGCTCGACCTGCTCGGCCTTGGTGCGCCAGCCGGGGCCCTCGGCGGCGGGCAGGCTGAGGCGGATCTTGCCGTCTGTGACCTGGAAGTCGCCCGGCCGGCCGACGCTGCCGACGCGCGCGTAGCCGGCCCGCTGCAGGTCCTCGGCGACCTCGTCGACGGTCGCCTGCAGGCCCGGCCAGTACTCGAGCGGGGCGGAGAGGACCCGGCCGCTGTTGGTCACCAGCGGCGCCTGGAGCAGGGACTCGACGTCCAGTAGCGCCTGTCGGTACAAGACGCCGACGATCAGCGCGGTGGCGGCCAGGACGCCCAGGGCCGCCGCGCCGACCCGCCAGGCCAGCCAGGAGCCGAGCTCACGGGCGAGGCGCTTCCAGCCCTTGGCCCCTCCGCGGCGGGCCTTACGAGGGGCGGCTTTACGCTTGGGGGCCGCCTGGGGAGCCGCGGGAGGAGCCTTGGCGGGCTTGCGCGGCTTGCCGCCCTTCGGGCTGCTCAACCGCGATCCACCAGCTCAGCGACCGCGGCGACGACCCGCTCGACGGTCAGGCCCAGCTTCTCGGCCACCACCTCGGCCGGGGCCGAGGCGCCGAAGCGGTCGATGGCGACGCTGAGGTCCGCCCAGCGGGACCAGCCGAAGCTGACCCCGGCCTCGACGCTGACGGTGGGCAGCTCGGGCGGCAGGACGGCGTCCTGGATTTCGGTCTCCTGGGCCTCGAAGGCCTCCCAGCAGGGCATGCTGACCACGCGCACGGGCAGGCTCTGGGCGGCGAGGCGGGCCTGGGCCTGCAGCGCCAGCTGGACCTCGCTGCCCGTGGCGACGATCACCGCCAGCGGCGAGCCTCCGCCGGCTTCGGAGAGGATGTAGGCGCCCTGGTGCAGGCCGGCGCCGTCCCCGGGCAGGGTCGGCAGGTTCTGGCGGGTCAGGCAGAGGGCGGTCGGTCCGTCGCGGCGGCCGAGGGCGAGGCGCCAGGCCTGGGCGGTCTCGCGGGCGTCGGCGGGGCGCACGACCCAGAGGTTGGGCATCGAGCGCATGGCCATCAGGTGCTCGACCGGCTGGTGGGTGGGGNNTGGGTGGGGCCGTCCTCGCCCAGGTAGATGCTGTCGTGGGTGTAGACGTAGACGACCGGCTGGTGCATCAGGGCCGACAGCCGCACGCTGGGGCGCATGTAGTCGTGGAAGGCCAGGAAGGTGGCGCAGTAGGGGGCCACGCCGCCGTGCAGGGAGAGGCCGTTGCAGATGGCGGCCATGGCGTGCTCGCGAACGCCGAAGTGCAGGTTGCGGCCCNNGAGGTCGGCCGAGCCGCCCAGGAGCTGGGGCACGGCGGCGGCGATGGCCTGGAGCACCTTCTCGCTGGCCTTGCGGGTGGCGACGCCCTCGCCCTCGGTGAAGCCGGGCCAGGCGATGCGGGCGAGGTCGGGCGCGCTGTGGAAGAGCTCCCACTCGGCGGCCTTGCCGCTGTCAGCGAGGCGCTGCTGCCACTCGGCGTGCTCGCGCGCGCGCTCGACGTCGCGCCCGCGAACGAAGGCGAGCACCTCGTCGGGCACCACGAAGCTGGCCTCGGGGTCCAGGCCCAGGGCCTGCTTGGTGGCGACGATCTCGGCCGCGCCCAGGGGCGAGCCGTGCGAGGAGCTGCTGCCCGCCTTGGCCGGTGAGCCGCGGCCGATGATGGTCCGGCAGCAGATCAGGCTGGGGCGCTCGGTCTGCTCGGCCACCATCTCCATCGCGCTGGCCAGGAGCTGGCGATCGTGGCCGTCGACGTGCAGGACCTGCCAGCCCAGGGCCTCGAAGCGGGCACCGACGTCCTCGCTGAAGCTGAGGTCGGTGGCCCCGTCGATGGTGATCTGGTTGTCG
>DDSR01000065.1 GCA_002343455.1 Deltaproteobacteria bacterium UBA2385
CCCACCCCGCCCACTCCCGCACCCTCCGAGCGCTCTCCCCCTCGGAAGCAGGATACCCATCCTCTCGCCCCAACCTGACCGACCTGGTCCTCGTCTTCCTGTACACATAGGATCCCCGCGGTGAACGACCCGAAGCGTCCCTCGCGCCCGTCTGCTGGAGCGGCCTCCTCGCCGGGTCGTCCGGCGGCGGTGAGCCGTCCGTCGGCGGTGCCAGGGCGGGTGGACGCGCCGGGGAAGACCAAGGACCTCCTGCAGGCGGCACCCCGCATTGAGGCTCCGAAGGGCGGTGGCGCCATCCACGGCATCGACGAGACCTTCCAGGCCAACCCCGTGACGGGCTCGGCATCGCTGGAGGTGCCGCTCCCCTTCCCGCCCGGTCGCGGCGGCCTGACCCCGGCGCTGTCGCTGTCCTACGACTCCGGGGCCGGCAACGGCGTCTTCGGCCTCGGCTGGTCGCTGTCCCTCCCGGCGATCCGCCGCAAGACCGACAAAGAGCTCCCGCGCTACCGCGACGCCATCCCCAGCGACACCTTCGTGCTTGCGGGCTTCGAAGACCTGGTCCCCGTGGGCACACCGAGCGTCATCGTCGAGACCTCCGTCACGTTCAGCGTGCAGCGCTACCAGCCGCGCATCGAGGGCGGCTTCGCGCTGCTCCAGCGCTGGACGAACGGGTCGACCGGCGCGGTCCATTGGCGCACCCGCAGCGCGCAAAACGTCTTGCGTCGATACGGCTCGACCGCGGCGTCACAGACCAAGGACCCGTCCGACGCTTCGCGGACCTTCTGCTGGTACCTCGACCAGGAAGAGGACGAGCTTGGCAACGTGATCCGCTACGTCTACGACGTCGCCTCGGGAGCGTCGCCGACGGCCGGCCTCGCCGAGACCGGCCGCGTCTCGACCTTCACGTACCTCAAGCGCGTGCAGTACGGGAACAAGGCCCCCGGCACCATGGGGGACGGCTGGAGCTTCGAGGTCGTCTTCGACTATGGCGAGCACGACGACGACGCGCTTGAGCCGCACCTCGATCCGGCGGTCCGCACCGACCCCTTTTCGAGCCACAAGTCCGGCTTCGACATCCGGTGCTTTCGGCTCTGCCAGCGAGTGCTCGTGTTCCACCGACTGGCCACCGACCTCACCGACGGGACAGACGCCGCCGCCTCGTTGGTCAAGAGCCTGGACTTCACCTATGCGCCGAGCGCGGTCGCGACGACGCTGCAGTCCGTCACGCTCAGGGGCTACGCCGCGGACGGCTCGCCCACCTCGATGCCCTCGCTGGACTTCACCTACGTCGCGGCAAGCCCTGCCAGCGGACCCGAGTTCCTGACGGGGATCGAGGATCTCCCCGTCGGTGTGGATTTCTCCCGGGCGCAGTGGGTCGATCTGGACGGCGAGGGGCTCCAGGGGCTGTTGACCGAGGACGGGGCGGGCTGGTGGTTCAAGCGGAACGAAGGGTCTGGACGGCTCGGCACCTGGCGACGGCTGCCGACCCGTCCAGGCCCGGCGTTGGCCGCCACACAGCTCGCCGACCTCGACGGAGACGGGCGCCTTGAGGTGGTTCAGCGCGCACCGCCCCAGGCGGGGAGTTGGGCGCGGACGGCCGATGGGGGCTGGGACCGGTTTCGGCGCTTCGATCGGATCCCCTTCGTACCGGAGACGTGGGCGACCTCCCGGTCCATCGATGTCGATGGCGACGGTCGCGCCGATCTGCTCGTCGCGGACGCCCAGGGACTCCTGGTGTTCCGCTCGGACGGCGTCCGCGGCTGGAAGGCGCCCGAGCGCGTGCGGAGGGCGGCCAACGAAGCCGAAGGGCCGGTGCTCCTCTTCGCGAATGCGACGGAGTCCCTGTTCCTGGCCGACATGGACGGGGACGGGCTGGTCGACCTCGTCCGCGTTCGCCATGCCAGCGTCTGCTACTGGCCCAACGTCGGCTACGGCCGGTTCGGCGCGCGGGTCCAGATGGCGAACGCGCCCTTCCTCGACCGGGTTGACCGCTTCGATGCCCGGCGCGTGCGCCTGGCCGACATCGACGGGGCCGGACCGGCCGACCTCATCTACGTCGGCCCCGATCGCGTCCGGTGGTGGTCCAACGAGTCCGGCAACGGCTTTTCGACCTCGGCGACCGTGCCGAACCTCCCCGGGGTAGCCGATCCGATCACGGTGACCGTGGCCGACCTGCGCGGGGACGGCACGGCCTGCCTTGTCTGGGCCTCGCCGCTGGGGCGGGACCGGTACACCCCCATTCGGTACATCCGGCTGATGTCGGCGGGAAAGCCGTATCTGCTCGCGACCGTGACCACCAACCTCGGCCGGACCACCACGCTTCAGTACACGCCGTCGACGAGCTTCTACCTCGCCGACCGACGCGCCGGCCGGCCCTGGGCCACCCGCCTTCCGTTCCCGGTCCAGTGCCTCGCGCAGGTGACGAACGCGGACGCGGTCACGGGGCTTGTGACCGTGACCAGCTACGCTTACCACCACGGCTACTTCGACGGGGTGGAGCGCGAGTTCCGTGGGTTCGGCAAGGTCGAGCAGTGGGACGCCGAGAGCTTTCCCCAGGACGAGGGCACCACCCACCTGCCGCCCGTTCGCACCGTCACGTGGTTCCACACCGGCGCCTGGGAGGCGGAGGCCCGACTCCTCGCCACCTTCGCCAGCGAGTACTACTCGGGCGACCCCGACGCCTTCGCTCCCGCCGAGACGAGCTTCGACATCACCATCGCGCTGGCCGGAGGCGGGACCATGCTGCGCGAGGCGCATCGGGCCCTGAAGGGCAAGCCGCTGCGCCAGGAGATCTACGCCGAGGACGGGCTCGGCCCCACCTCCAGCACCCCCTACAGCGTCACCATGTCGGCCTGGGCCGTCCGCACGGTGCGGATGCGCAGCGGAGACACGCCCGGCGTCTTCCTCGTCACCCCCAGCGAGACCCTGAGCTATCACTACGAGCGCAACCCGGACGACCCGCGTGTCGAGCAGCAGCTCACCTTGGCGGTCGACAGCTTCGGCGTGATCACCCGCGCCGCCACCGTTCATTATCCCCGGCGAACCCCGAGTGTGGGAACGCTTGACGCCCAGCAAGCGCGGGGAGAATGCCGGATCACCCGCACCGAGGTGATCCACGACACCGCCGGCACCTCGCAGTGGCACGTCGGGCTCCCGTACCGATCGCGCACCTGGAAGCTGCAGCCCGAAGCGAGCGAAGACCCGTCGACCTTCTACGCGGACAAGGTGACCGCCGCCGACATCGCCCCGCTCATCGCGCTGCCCGTGGTCACCGGCAGCGGCTCGGCGACGACCCCGGTGCTCGCCTGGGACGAGGCCGAGCCCACAGACAGCGCCTGGCTCAAGAAGCTCAGCGACACCGTCACCACCTACGACGACGACGGGACCGAGCTGACTGCGGGGACCGTCGGGGTGCGGGCGCTTGTGCACCAGAGGGTCCAGCTCGCCTTCACCGAGGACCAGGCCGCCGACCTGCTGGGCCGGGTGGGCGCCCCCGCAGACCTGGAGGCGGCTGGCTACATCGAGCTGACCGCCACGCCGTTCTTGTCGCTCACCGATGTGGCGGGCACCTGGGCCCGCTCGGGCACCCAGGAGCGTGACGCGGCCCACTTCTACGTGACCACCGCGCTGACCGACCCCTTCGGCAACGAGACCACCGTTGCCTGGCACAGCTCGTACCTCTTCCCGGAGAGCGTCACCGACGCGCTCGGCAACGTCGTCACCGGAACCTGGGACCTGCGGGTGCTGTCTCCCTCGGAGGTGACCGACCCCAACGGAGACCAGACCCGGCTCGCCTACGACGCGCTCGGCCGCGTGACGGCGATGGCGGTCGTCGGCAACGCCTCCGAGGGCGACACGCTCTCCTCGCCCACCGCCGAGTTCGAGTACGACACCAGCAGCGTTCCCGCCTGGGCCTGGGGCCGCGTGCGCGAGACCCACGGGGTCGCCGTCGGCAGCACCCGCTGGATCGAAACCACTGAGTACAGCGACGGGGCCGGGTCCGTCGTCATGACGAAGGCCACCGCCGCACCGGACGGGGCCACAGCGCGGTGGATCGGAAGCGGCCTGGTCGTGCTGAATAACAAGGGCCTGCCCATCAAGCAGTACGAGCCCTTCTACTCCACCACCGACGCCTTCGAAGCCGAGGAAGGCTTCTCGGGCGTGACGCCGCTGATCACCTACGACCCCCTCGGCCGCGCCATCCGCGTCGACATGCCCAACGGCACGCTGCGCCGCATCGAGTTCTCGCCGTGGGAGCAGACCACCTGGGACGAGAACGACACGGTCACCGAGAGCGAGTGGTATGACGAGCGCATCGGCCAGAGCCCGGCCCACGAGGAAGAGGACCTGGCGCTGGACGCGGCGGAGCACGCCGACACGCCAACCACGGTGCGCCTGGATGTACTGGGGCGGCCCTTCCAGACCATCGAGCGCCTGGACGAGAGCACCGAGCTGCTGACCACGCTGACCCTGGACGCCGTGGGCAACCCCTTGGTGGTCACCGACCCCCGCGAGGTCGAGATCCAGACCCAGTCCTTCGACATGCTCGGCCGCCCCATCACCACCGAGTCCCCTGACGGCGGCGACGTCACCGCTCTCCTCGATGTCGCAGGCCAGCCCCTCTTCCTCTGGAAGTCCGGCGACCTGGGCATCGAGACCGAGGTCGACGCGCTGCGCCGCAAAGTCCGCACCTGGCAGTGGGACACCGACGCCGAAACCCGGGTGCTGCGCGAGCGCACCGTCTTCGGCGAGGGGCTCGACGACTCGGGCACGTACGACCCCAAGGACGACCACCTCCGCGGGCGGCTGTACCGGATCTACGACACCGCGGGTATGGTGGAACTCAGCTACGACTTCAAGGGCAACGTGCTGACCACCACCCGCCGATTCTTCGACGACGATGAAGAGGATATCAACTGGCAGTCCTTCGATCCGGTCGCGTACCCGTTCGTCGGGGACGACAAGGACTCGGTGGCCGAGCTGCACAACGGCGACGGGGGCAGCAACCCCGGCGCCGCGAGCCTGCTGGAGAGCGAGGAGTTCACCGTCTCTGCGACCTTCGACGCCATGAACCGCGTCGTCACGCGCACCACCCCCGACGGGGCGGTGACTGCGCACGAATACGACGACGGCGGGCGCCTCAACCTCGTCGAGGTCGACAGCGACACCATCGTCGCCGACATCCAGCACAACGCTCGCGGCCAGCGAACCTTCATCTCGTACGGCAACGGGGTCACCACCACGAGCGCCTACGAGCCCTTGACCTTCCGCCTGCACACCCTGGTCAGCAGCGGGGGCCGGCAGTCGCTGGAGTACCGCTACGACCCGGTCGGCAACATCCTGGGCATCGACAACAACGCCGACGACACGCTGTACTTCGACAACGCCGCGGTCGAGCCCCACCAGAGCTTTCAGTACGACGCGCTGTACCGCCTGACGAACGCCTGGGGCCGCGAGAAGTCCGCCCGCGGCCGCGCCGACTGGGTCGAGCCCGCCTTCGGGCCTGTGCCCGACACCAGCGAGACCATGCAGGGGTATGAGCAACGGTATAGCTACGACGTCGCCGGCAACATCACCGAGATGCGGCACCTGCTCGGGAGCACGACCGACTGGGTTCGGACCTACACCTACCCCACCACCAGCAACCGGCTCTCAACCACGACCGAGGCCGCCGGCATCGTCAGCTACCAGCACGACGTGCGGGGCAACATCGTCTTCTGGCCGCACCTCTACAACGGCTCCGGCTCACCGCCCAACGTCGAGGTCGATTTCCGCGACCAGATGCGGAAGGCGCAGCTCGACAGCAGCAACTACGCCGTCTACCACTACGACCACAGCGGCCAACGGGCGCGCAAGGTCGTCAAGAGGGGCGCCAACGTCGAGGAGCGCCGTTACGTCGCCGGCTGGGAGGTCTGGCGGAAGGTCGTGTCGGGAACCCTCGACGAGGAGCGTACCACCCTGCACGTCATGGACGACGAGCGGCGGGTAGCGATGAGCGAGACGAAGACCGTGGCCGGCGGCTCGGCGGTGGGCACTACCGTCCCGCGGGTGCGGTACCAGCTCGACAACCACCTCGGGACTTCGGTGCTGGAGCTCGACGAGAGCGGGGGGATCATCAGCTATGAGGAGTACCACCCGTATGGGACCTGCGCGTGGTGGGCGGGAGACTCGGCGACCGTGTCGCAGCGGAGGTACCGCTACACGGGGATGGAGCGGGATGACGAGACGGGGTTGCAGGTCCACGGGGTGCGGTACTACGCGCCTTGGCTGGGGCGGTGGGGGAGTGCGGATCCAATCGGGTTGGGGGATGGGGCGAATCGGTTTGCATACTGCGGGAACCACCCAATAGACCGCACAGACCCGGCAGGCCTTCAGGGCACGCCCGAGTACGAGGACCTTGGCGATGCTTGTTTGCCTCTCAACGAAGATCAGGAACATGGGACAGAGGAATACCTGTATTCCGACACCGACTCCGAGTTGACACTCCCGGAGCCTCCGGGATACAATCCAGAGCTTGTTGGTGAGCGTCTCGTGCTGAGCTCGCCTACCGACAAAGACCTCGCGAACTTTCTCGGAGATCTTAGCCGAGGTCTACCGGAGGACTCCGGGGACTTGGCTGCTCCTGCAAGCTTGGTCTCTCTGAGTGAACAGCTACACTTTTTCACTCGACGGGATGCACTTGAATACGGAGGGCTCGTTTATCTGACTGAGAGTGGTGAGACGGGTTTTGTGTTCGCAGGAGCTGGAGGCGCCAAGACGATGGGGGAGCTTATCGACTTCGCGTGGCAGTCCCTTCCCGCTGACACGATGGCGGTGGCCGGACTTCACACCCACCCAACCAGCGGCCGGCCAAGCGGAAATGATATCCTCAACCTCCTTGGCGGTACCGAGCACGAGGCACACAGAGGTCGCATGTTGGATGCCCAGATTGTGATAAAACCCCCAAGGAAGGGTGAGGGCATTGCTAACAAACCTGGGATGGTGCTTCTGGGTTTTAGCAAAGGAGTCGAGCGCACAAGCTCCTTGGCGGAGCAGTTTCTTGTCGACAACGGATCACCGCTATTCTATCGGCAACGCTCTCCCGGCGCAGTGCCCTATAAACTGTACGGGTATGACGATGATGTCGCACTGCATAGCCTCGCACAGTCAGGCGCGCCTATCGGAATGCAAGTGTACGTCTTTGCTGGATCCGCTGGGTTTCTGAGGAACCGACCGTGAGCGTCCTCGCCATGTGGTTGCTGGCTTGCACGTCCGATAGGGCCGTTCTGGAGGAGACCATATGGTTCGCGACGGTAGAGGCGACGGCGGCACGGTCCGAGCTGCACCTGCCCTCCGCCTCTTGGCCAACTACCCAAGCCCTGCGTGTGAACTGCGAAGATAGCGATCCTAAGAGTCCACCAGCCTGCCGCTTGAACAACATGTACAAGTGCGCCCGCAACGACATGAAGGGTGCATACATGGGGGCGAAAAATTTCGGCTACGTGCCGCGGTGGGCCTGGACCGACGAAACGGGGGGAACTTCAAGCCGTTGCGCCGGAACGGCAGCGGACGCCAATGCCCCCAACGTCCGGGAGCTTGTGCTAGCTCGGATGTCCGCTTCGGAAGTCACGCTTCACGCTCGGGTTGAGGTGGGGGGGCGCACGGCCGAGTGCGTGACACACTGGGGCAGCGCTCGCGTGCCGGATCGGCTGGTGAACCCGGGGTTGGACCTAGCCCTTGCCTGCGCCACGAGGCAGCTTCTGGAGTTGGAGCCAGCAAGGGAGCGCTTTGAAGATTTGGTCAGTTCTCTGTGGACCTCCACCCGGCTCGCTGGCATGGAGTACGAGTACAAGTATGGCGAGATTTTCGATTTGCACGAGCTCTATCCGATACTGAAAGATGAGCTTGAGCTCCACCACTGGTGGACGGTCGAGGAGCAAAGTAGGTAATTGATCGGGGGGCATTGATTCGTGACAGTTTTCCAATGGGGCCAGAACCCTACGATTGTCACAGGGTGCGGCTCCTTTCGTGAGGACGAGGGGTCAGGTCGTTAGAATTGATCCCTGCGAACCAAGCCCCTTTCCGCGGCGCCGCGGGTCGACCATCTTGTCGCCACAAGGCGTCTTGACTGCGGGACACAGCGATCGACGCGGGCGACGGTCGTGGTCGAGAAGGGGTCGTATGGGCACCTGGTTTGAGCCACGGGGGCCACGGGGCCCTGGCGAGCCCATCCCTACCCCTGCCGGGCGGCCAGGTATCGAGTCCATCGCTTGACGTTGCAGGCGGTGAGCTTCACGGCCACCGCAAGTCGCACCCGTTGCATCCGTCGTACACGGAGGTGCCCCAACCCGTGGGCCCGCTTCAACTCGGAGTTCGTGGCTTCGATGCCGGAGCGAAGGCGGTAGCGTTGCTGCCACTCTGGGTCCGTCATGCGTTTCAGGTTGGCATCACGGGCTCTGAGGTCGGGCTCGATATCGAGGTGGAAGTTGCCCTTCTTGCTATTGGGCGGACGCACGGCACAGGTTCCGAGCCGTGGGCAGGCCGTGCAGGTCTTGGCGTCGAACTTGGCATGCAGCGTGGAGGGCCGCGCGTCGTCCGTGGTGCGGATGGTGTGCGTGACTGGCGCGTGCCCTTCCGGACACGCCACGACCTGTCCGTGCTCGTCGAACTCGAACTGGTCTCGGCCGATGTTCCCAACGGGAAGCCGCCCCTGGGACGAGGGGCCGTGCAGGTCCACCTCCATCTCGCTCGCGGCGATCAACGAGGCCCCGGTCACATACTGGCCATCGACCAACAGCACCTCCCTGGCTGAAGTGCGAGGGCTGCG
>DDSR01000138.1 GCA_002343455.1 Deltaproteobacteria bacterium UBA2385
TCGGGCATATTCAACGATTACATCGGCTGGGAGATGCGCAACGTCGGCGACCTGGACGGGGACGGAGTCGACGAGCTGTGGATCGGGGCCGAGCTGGGGCTGGACGCCTCGGAGAGCGTCATCGCGGGGAGAGCCTACCTGTACTCGGCCGACCTGCTCACCCGGGTGACCCCGACAGGAGAGCACGCTCGGTTCACGGTCATCGGCAATGAGCAAAACGATCGGGTGGGCTCGAACCTCGCCTTCGGCGATGTAGACGGGGACGGCCAGGTCGATCTGCTGGCGCAGGGTCGCGAGTCCCGCGTCGCTGATGGTAGTGTCCGGGGCAGGGTGGGCCTGTGGTACGGCCCCCACGCCGGCACGGCCAGCTTCTACGACGCCGACGTGATATGGGAGTCAGAGACCGACCATGGCTATATCGGCTGGGGCCTGGACGTCGGCGATATGAACGAAGACGGCTGCGGGGACATCGCCATGTCCGAGCCCAACTGGCCAGAGGACACGCTGGGCTACGGCCGGATCAGCCTGTTCCTGGGCGGCTGTCCCTGAGGGCTGAGGCCGGTCCAGCGGCGGACATCTACGGGGTAGGTTGCGCTATCCTAGTGTCTATATGTCTGCGGTGGGGCTGAAATGCGGGTGTTTCGACGCCAGAAGCCCTATCCCGCGCCTGACAACGCCTCATTTGCGGACATCCACCGGATAGGATGCGGCATCCTCCCCCTTGAATGTCCTCCACACCCCCAAAGCCGATGTCCCCCCTCGGGTTCCACATCACCATGCGCCTGCGCAACAGCGCCCTGCTCGCCGTCGATGCCGCGGCTCAGCGCCGCCTCGCCGTCGCCGTCCTGCAGGCCGCTCGTCCATTCGAGCTCCTCTGTTTCCGCGCCGCCGATGACCACCTCCACCTGCTCTGCGCCTCCCCCCGCGCCGAAGCGGGCGAGCTGGCCCGCCGGGTGGAGATCGCCTTGACCCTGGGCCTCCGCCACACCTCCGGCTTTCAGCCCGCCCACTTCGAGCCCCTGGCCAACAGCCGCCACCTGCGCAACACCTTCTCCTATGTGCTGCGCCAGGACCAGCACCACGGTTTCGGTCATGACCCTTTCGCCGAAGCCAGCAACCTCCCCGACCTGCTGGGTCTGCGTCTGCTCGGGCGCTGGACCACCGTCCCGGTGCGACGGCGTATCCCGCGCCTGGTCCGTTCCGACCTCTTGGCGCTGCTGGGGACTCCGGACCTGAACGAGCGCCCCATCGACCCCACCGTCCTTGCCGACGCCATCTGTGCCGCCCTGGCGCTGCCTGGCCTGCACGCCCCGCTCCCCGGCGAAGCCCGCTGCGCGGCGGTCCATGCGGCGGGCGACATGCCCGACCCCGCCCTGGTCGACGCCATCACCTCGCAGCTTCGTCTCCGGTCCAACCGACCGCCGCCTTCATCGACGGATCCGTTGACCCCCGAGATCTCCACCATGAAGCCCGCGCAGCTGAGCTGGCGGGTCCTGGGCTCGTCGTTGGGCTCGAAGACGGCCTTGCCCATCAGGAACATCGGGGACTCCAGGTGATGCGCCGCCTGGTTCTCCGGCCCTCGCGCACGCCAGAGGGCCCTCACTCCAGCTTCCACACCATCAACCCGCCCTCCTCCGCCCAGGGCTCGCCCAGCAGCCGCCGCAACACCGCCTCATCCGGAACGCTGAACCGGGCCAGCTCGGCCGGCAGCACCACGTACGCGAACCCCGCCTCCCGCAGCCGCTCGCCCAGCCGGTCCGGCTCCAGCCGTGCTTTGTTCAGGACCTCTCGTGCGGCGTCCTCGTGCGGCCGCACATCGCGCAGCAGCGAGCTGGTTGGCCGCTTGTGAAACAAGGCCCGCAGCACGCCGGCCTGTCCGAAGTGCCCGTCGGTCGGCCCCTGCAAGGGCAGCTCCAACACGGCCCCCGGGGCCTCTCCCGCCATCGCTCGCAGGGCCTCGATGCCGGCCACCGGCTCGACCCGCAAGGGCCAGCGGGGCATGGTGTCGCGCACGCTGTCCGCACCATGGACAATGGCCAGGCCCCAGGCGAACAGTGCGCCGTAGCGCCGGCCGGCCAGCCCTGTGGCCAGCATCAGCACCAGGCCCAGCTCGGCCAGGATGGCGTAGCGGAAGTAGAGCCCGCCTTGCCGCGTGGGGTAGCCCAGTAGCTCGATCAGGCGAACAGGGAGCGAGAATGCCCCTCCCAAGACCTGGATGTAGCGCCCGCTGACGGCCAGCCAGGGCCCCAGGGAGAGCACCACGCCTCCGATGAACAACGCCAGCCCCAGCCGCTCCTTGCGCCCGACCAGCAGGGCCGCCAGCAGCAGCGGCAGCCCCAGGTAGCTGACGTGGGTGGGCTCGTACGGGCTGCGCGGGCCCTGGGCGGTGCCCAGCAGCAGGCTGTCGGGGGTGGCGACCGGCGGCGGCTGAGGCAGGGCCTGGCCGCGCGGGGCCTCGTGCAGTGCCCGCGGGGCGGGGGCGACGAGGCTGTCCCGACCGCTGCCGGAGCCGCCGAACCAGGCGCCGACGGGCAGCAGCCCCAGGAAGAGGGCCAGCAGCAGCACCCCCCCGGGGAGGAGGCGGCGCGCGGCCAGGACCCAGCCGGCAGCGACCAGGGGGAGGGCGAGGCCGAGGTAGGGGCTGGACAGACCGCCGAGCAGGCCGACCAGCGCGACCAGTGGCGCCCGCTTCAGTCGTACAGTAGAGCGATCCAGCGGCAGCATGGAGTGAGCCGCCCACAGAAAGGCCGGCAGCACCCAGGCCTGGGTGTTGCTGATCTCTCCCATGCCCAGGGTCGAGAGCACCGTCGGGCCGACGGCGTAGGCGCTGGCCAGGGCGGCGCGGGTCCAGGGCGAGGCTCGTGTCAACGCCCCGAGCGCGCCGTGGGTGAGCAGGCTGGTGGCCGGCAGGACCAGCAGGTGGGTGAGGGTGCCGGCGGCCAGCGGAGAGAGCAGCAGGCGCAGGGGGGAGTAGATCAGCAGCGCGGCGCCCCCGACGCTGCGCAGATCGCGAGCGACGGGGAAGCCAGCCTCCAGGGTGGGCTGGAGCAGGGCTTGGGGGCGGCCGTCGAGCAGGTGCCGCAGGGTCCACTCCATCACCCAGATGTGGCTGTCGCCCCAGGCCGTGACCATATGCCACTGTCCGAGGTGCAGGGCAAGCGGCCAGCTCAGGCCCATGACCAGCAGCAGCGGAGCTAGAAAGGCGACTCCAGCAGCCAGTCCGAGACGCACTCAGCCCACCACCCGGGGCTCGGGCCGGGTGCGCAGCAGCTCGACCTCGTCGGCGACCTCCCACCACAAGAGCGGAGTCGCGGCGCCCTCGACGATGGACGGCTGACCTCCGAAACACCGATGGTTGTCTGTCCACAAGGTCCGCACCGCGCGGACCATCTGCTCCTGGCTGGTGAGCTGGCAGACGTGCACGGCCATGTAGGCGGCGTCGACCAGGTTGGCGGTCCCCAGCGCGTACCAGGGGTCCATCACCGAGTCGTGGCCGAAGCCGACGCTGGCCCCGGCCGCCCAGAGCTGATCGACCCGAGTCAGGCCGCGGCGCTTGGGGTAGCTGTCGTAGCGCCCCTGCAGGACGACGTTGTCCAGCGGGTTGCAGACGATCTGCACGCCGCTGTGGGTCACCAGCTCGATCACCTTGGCGGCGTAGGGGTTCTCCTGGCTGTGCAGGCTCGTACAGTGCCCGGCGATGACCCGGCCGGCCCAGCCGCGCTTCAGCGTCTCCACGCAGGCGACCTCCAGGTTGCGGCTGCCGGGATCGTCGGTCTCGTCGCAGTGCAGATCGACCAGCCGGTCGTACTTCTCGGCCAGGGCGAAGGCGAGGCGGACGGTCTCCCAGCCCTCCTCGGTGCAACGCTCGAAGTGGGGGATGGCGCCGACGGCGTCGCAGCCGAGCTCCACCGCCCGCTCCCAGGCCTCCCGCCGGCCGGGTGCGCGCAGGATGCCCTCTTGCGGGAAGGCGACCACCTGCAGCTGCACGCCCTGGGCCCGGACCTCCTCCCGCAGGGCCAGCAGGGCGCGCACCGCCAGCTCGCTGCCGGTGTCGACGTGGGTGCGCACCCGCAGGCAGCCCCAGCGGCGGTACATCGCCAGGGTGCGGCGGGCGCGGTCGAGCACATCCTGCTCGGTCAGGGCCTCGCGCAGCCGGGCCCAGTTGGCGATGCCCTCGCGTAGGGTCCCGCTGAGGTTGGGGGCCTGCTCGCCCAGCAAGGCGGCGTCGAGGTGGACGTGGGGCTCGGCGAGGGGAGGGCTGACCAGGCCGCCGCGCAACACCTCCTCCCCGGGGAGGGGGGTGAGGGGGGCCGCGGAGAGGGCCGTGATCCTGCCCTCCTCGACCCGTAGATCGCAGAGGGCGCCGTCGAGGAGGGTGCGGTGGATGAGCATGGCGCCTGCTTAGCGCGGGTCGCGGCGAATTCACACAGCAGGGCAGGCTGGGGTACTACCATCCTCCCCCTTCCGGAGCCTCCGATGGACTTCCAGCGCCAGCGCCTCCCCCCCCGACCCTCTCCCCAGCCCATCCGGGCGCGCCCGGTCGAGCCCGCCGGCCCCGGCAACCAGGCCCTCCAGGAGCAGCTCCGGGCCTCGCCCCCGGCAGCCGCCACCCTGACGCTCGGCAAGACCCTCAAGGTCGGCTCCAAGGGCGAGGAGGTCAAGCTCCTGCAGAGCTTCCTCGGCCTGCAGCCCAGCGGCAGCTTCGACGAGGCCACCCGGCTGGCGCTGGCGGCCTGGCAGAAACGCAAGGGCCTCGACGACGACGGCATCGCCGGGCCCGACACGCGCACCGTGCTCTCGGGCAAGCCCCTGCTCAAGAAGGACGGGCTGACCAGCCCGCACCACGACGAGAGCAAGTTCGTGCCGACCTACCGGGCGACCGCGCAGAGCGAGTCGGACAAGTACCGGACCAAGGACGACCCCTACGCCGTCGGCGCCATCAGCAAGCCGAACAAGGACGAAGACCTGGGCGGCAAGACCTACGGGACCTACCAGTTCGAGAGCTATGTCTACAGGGACGGCACCCACGCCAGCGACGCCCTGCGCGACAACAGCACGGTGATCCGCTTCATCAACTGGGACAAGAACCCCTTCGGCGCCGAGCTCAAGGTCGTGCTCAAGGCCAGCGGCGTGGCCAGCGACGCCTTCGACAAGAAGTGGGCCGAGCTCACCAAGCGCGACAACAAGGGCTTCGGCAAGGCCCAGCAGGACTTCCTGCTGATCGACGCCAAGGCAAAGGTCGACGCCTTCTTCGACCGGGCCGAGATCGACCCCGCCGCCCGCAAGGACGCGCGTCTGTTCGACGTCGTGCTGGGCACGCTGAACCAGTACTTCAAGCTGGCCGATGGCATGGCCGACTACATCGCCGCCACCCAGAAGGCGGCCATGGAGAAGCCCGGCGGCAAGAAGCTGACCGCCGACCAGATCGGTGTCGCCTTGCAGGACTACAAGTGGGGCAAGGTCAGCACCCACTTCAAGAGCTCGCCCAAGGCCCACGAGGGGATCCGAAACCGGGTCAACCGTGAGGGGGCACTGTTCGAGGGCTTCGAGAAGAAGCCGATGCCGAAGTAGGGGTCAGCGCCTGCGAAGGCGGCTCGTGAACCGCTCGATCACGGCGCGATCTTCGGGCGTGCTGCCTCCCAGGGCGATGCCGGCCGCGAAGACCGCGATGGCGCCGATGGTCAGCAGCAGACGGGCCCAGAAGGGCTGTCCGTCGCCCAGCCAGGCGGCCAGCGCACCCGCTCCGATGGCGAGCCCCAGGGCCCCGGCGACCCGACCGTCCAGGGCGGTGCAGCCCAGCAGCCAGCGGGCCTGCAACACGCGCAGGGCGGTCCAGGCGACGATGCTGATGGCGCTGGCCAGGGCGGCGCCCTCCATGCCCATCCGGGGGATCAGCAGGGCGTTGAGGACGAGGTTGAGCGCGACGGAGACGACTCCGTTGAGCAGGTTGGCGCCGGAGTAGCCACCCATGGTCACCAGCGCGCCGCTGGGTCCTCCGGCGACGTAGACGGCCTGGCCCAGCAGCAGGATGGCCAGGGCCCGCCCGCCGGAGCGGTACTCCTCGTCGAAGAGGGCCAGGAAGGCGTCGGGGAGGAGGATCAGGCCCAGGTACAGTGGGGCGCTGAGGATCAGCAGCCAGCGGGTGACGACCCGCAGCAGGGCCTGCAGGCGGATCGTCTCGCGGGCGTAGACCAGCTCGCTGACCACCGGCCCGAACATGGTGGTGGAGGCCATCACCGGCAGGGCGCCGAGCTGGGCGATCATGGTGGCGATCTTGTAGACGCCGACCTCGCTGAGGCTGGCCATCGCGGTCAGCATCAGGATGTCGATGCGCAGGTTGGCCTGGTACAGAGAGCGGGCGAGGCTCTGCGGGAGGGAGTAGCGCAGCAGGGCCCCGGGCTCCCAGAGGGGTCGCACCGCGCGGTCGCGGAGGAGGGGACCGAAGCGCCTCCAGAAGAGGACCAGGGCCCCGAGGGCCGCGAGGCCGTAGCCGGCGGCCAGCGACCAGAGGGCCCCGTCGACCCCGTAGCCGGCCCCGACGGCGGCCGCCGAGAGGAGCAGGGTGAAGAGCGGCAGGCCGAGCTGGCCGGTCAGGGCCTGGCCGCGCATGTCGCGGGCGGCGATCAGCCCGCCCACCAGCACCGCCAGCGCGGTGCCCAGCCCCACGCTGAGGGCGCCGATGCGCAGCCCGGCCAGGGCCTGGCCCTGCTCGGTCGTGGGGCTGGCGGCGAAGCCCACGGCGGCGACCGCCAGGGTGCAGAGCGCGCCCGCCACGACCGCGATGCCCAGGCAGAGCAGCAGCGTGCCCTTCAGGCGCTCCCGCTCGCCCGCCTTGCGGTAGCGGGCGCCGAAGAAGACGATGCCGCCATCCGTGCCCAGGGCCGAGAGGCTGACGATCGTGGCGACCAGGGTCTGCACGAAGGTGTAGAGCCCAAAGCCCACCGGGCCCAGCCACCGGGCCAGCAGCCAGCTCAGCACCATCCGGATGATGCGCTCGCCGAGGCCGCCGACCATCACGATGGCCGAGCCCCCGGCGATGTCTGCGGCGTCGGTGTCGGGGGGGCGCGGGGCGGTCATCGTTCGGGCGACGGAGGGGATGGAGGAGGTCTCTGCCCGCGTCGCCGGCGGACCAGCAACCCGAGCGCTCCGAGGAGCGCACCCAGGCCGGGCGCCCCCCCCGCCGAGCAGCGGCAACCCTCGCCCTCCTTCTGCCGCTCGCCGACGCCTCCCTCCCCTTCGGGAGCGCCCCCGTCCCCCTCGCCGGCGCCTCCTCCCCCATCCCCGCTCGTCTCCGACGTGCCGGTGTCCACCGGAGCGTCGGGGTCGACGCAGGATGCCGTGCCACCACTCTCGACACAGGAGGTGCCCTGTGGACATGCCCCGCTGCTGGCGATGGCGCCCTCGGCGCACACGGTCAGCCAGCCCTCCACCGTGCAGAATCCGCTGTTGGGGCCGGCCTCGCAGGCCGGGTCCATACAGCTGCTGCCCGCGGCATCCGTCCCGCAGACGAGGCCGAACACGCCGCAGTCGCCCTCGCCGTAGACCCCGTCGGTGCAGGCGGCCACCCGGGTCGCGTCCAGGCAGCTGGCGGCCGTTCCGTCGCCGCCCGGGCAGCGCGGATCGACACAGAAGGCCCAGGACCCGTCCTCCTGGCAGGTCGTCCCGAAGTAGGCACAGTCGCCTTCGTTCACCAGCACGCCGCCGTTGCAGGTGTGCAGTTGGCTGCCCTCACACCAGGCGCCTTGCACCAGCCGGCACTGAGAAGAAGGCGCGGCGACCGAGATCACCCCGAAGTGGTTGGCCGTGCTGCGCTGGCTGCCGTCGGAGGGCTGATTGCGCACGGCACCGTCGATCCAGATGGTCGAGCTGCCTCCTCCGTCCAACATCGCCGCGTTCCAGCAGCCCAGGCCCTCCAGCAGGTCGCGGGTCTCTTCGCAGGTCATCCCGCTGGCGGACGAGCGCCGACCGTCGATCTGTACCAGCCAGAGGGTCTCGCCATCGGCGCTGGTACAGGCCGCCGATCGCGGGTGTCGGCAGACATCCCCGCTGCACCCGTCATAACACCCCGAGCTCCGTACTCCCTCCTCGATCAGCACCAGGCCGTTGGCGCCGACGGCGTTGTAGTAGCGGTAGGGCGAGATCGTCGGCGAGCCGAACCACCAGGCCTCGGACAGCGGGGGCAGCGCGTCGATCGTGCAGGTGTTGAAGACATCGCAGGCCAGGTAGCCCCAGGTCCCCCCGATGCTGGCGTCGTCGTAGTGTGAGCGCCAGAGCCATCCATTGCCGATGGCCAGCCCGACGGGCGTCCCCGAAGCCGACCAGTCGCCGTTGATGGCCACGATGGCGCCCACATTGCTGGCGAAGGTGGAGGTGGTCACCGCCCGCTCACTGCCGCTGGCGTCCATCGAGGCGCGCAGGCCGATCGTCTCGCGGCTCAGATCCACCCTGACGGCGTGAACGTCCTGCGGGGTCGAGCCGCTGTCCACGCGGTGCAACCAGTCGATGCCCGGGGCCACGTTGGTCCAGGTGTCGGCGGCGGAGACGGGGGCGGGGAGGAGGAGGAGGAGGAGCATGAGGTCCTGGGGCGTCTATCGCGGAGTCCGTCACAGGCGCGGCCCGGTGAACCCTTGCTCCACCCTGCGTCGATACCATAGGGTCCCTCGAAGAGGAGCCCCCGATGAGCAAGAGCCCCCTGGCCCAAGCCTGCTACGACCTCGCCCTCGCCCGCGTCCGCGCCCTGCTGGCCAAGGGCCACCCGCCGGACGGCTCCAAGGAGGAGCGCTTCCGCGGCCAGGCCCACGGCTGCATCGACGGTGCGCCCTACTACACGCCGCTGGGCGAGGCCGCCCGCAGCACGGTGGGGCCGGTGGCAGATCAGCTCGCCGTGATCAAGGCCCTCCTGGCCGCGGGCGCCCCGGTGGACGAGCGTGACTACTGCTCGGACACGCCGCTGCTGCTGGCCGCCGGCAGCGGTCGGCCCGAGGTGGTCGCGGCCCTGCATGCAGCCGGGGCGGACCTGGCGGCCGTGGGTGGCCATGGCAACGCCGTCGCGCGGTTGCTGCGGCTGAACACCCCCGACGAGCCCGGCGATCCCAAGGTCCAGGCTCTGCGCCTGCTGCTGCGCCTGGGGGTCGACCCGAAGGGCGGCTTCACGGGCGAGCACGGCCTGTTGGACTTCGTCGAGGACCCCTGCGAGGACCTCGCCGGGCGCTCCCGGGAGGACAAGCTGCGGGCGCGTGCCCTGCTGGAGCTGATGGAGGTGCTGGGCGAGGCCGCCCCGGGCTGGGCCGAGCTGCAGGCCTGGCTGGAGCGGGCGAGGGCGGCCAACCTCAGGGGCGACGCCGCCGCCCGCAAGCTCGTCGAGCGCCTGGAGAAGCTGCGCGACCAGGTCGGCGGCACGTCCTTCGAGAAGGCCTTCCGCAAGCAGGTGGGGGGCACCGCCTTGGGCCGCTACGACGAGCTGCGCGCCTTGACCCGGGTGGTGCTCTGCGCCCCCTCGGTGGTGGCGCACGAGAGCTGGCCCTCCCTGGTGCGCCAGGTTTTGGAGCTGACCGTCAGCTACGGCGATCTGACCGAGGAGGCCTACGGCGAGCGCCTGGACGTCGCCGACATCGAGGACGACGAGGGCGGCGTGCTCGACATGATCGCCGACGAGCGCCTGAGCACGGTGGAGCACTGCCTGCGCGCCTGCGCATGCCCCGCGGCGCTGGAGCGGCCCGACCTGGCGGCCCTGGTGGAGGAGATCGCCCGCACCAAGCGGGCGCGGCTGGGCCAGCTGTCCTTCGGCGACGAGGAGGCGCGGGCGCTGATCGAGGCGCTGGATCGTGTCGGACATGCCGATCGGCTGCCCATCCAGATGCGGCTGCGCGAGGCCTTCCCCTTCGCCGGTTGAAGTCGGGCCTCCGCGGGCCAGCTACTACCCGGCCCGATCCGCCCCCGCCGCGATGACAATCCGCGCGCAGGCCTCGGCGTCGGATGCGGGATCGTGATGCCGAAGCGGGATCTTGAGGTGGCGACACACATCCGGCAGCTTCGTCGGATGCAGCGACCATGCCTGGCGCGCGACCTTGACCGTGTCCACGAACGGCAAGGTGGGCGAACGCAGCCCGTGCTGGGTGCAGCAGGCGTTGAGCACGGAGCGATCGAAGGGCGCGTTGTGCGCGGCCAGGAAGCTGGCGCCTTCCAGGACGGGGGCCAGCGTCGGCCAGAGCTCACCGAAGCAAGGCTGGTGGGCCACCTGGGCCCAGGAGATCCCGTGGATGTGGGTGAACTGGAAGGCCTGTCGGGGCGGCCGGATGTAGCGCACAGTCCGGTCGACGATGGCGCCGGCCTCGACCCGCACCATGGCCACGGCGCAGGCGCTGTCGCGGCCATGGTCGGCGGTCTCGAAGTCGATGGCGACGAAGGTCCGGCGGCCTGGAGTCGGAGGGTGGGCGGCGGGGGTGGGCGGGCTCTGTTCGAGCAGGCGGCCGATCAGCTCGGCCTTGCGACCCGTGGTGGAGAGCCGGCGGCGAACACAGAGCTGCTGGAGCTCGGGGACCGTGAGGAGGAGGAGCACCTGCTGAGGAGGCCGGCGGTGTGCCAGGAAGGCAGCGGCGAGGGTCTCGCTTCGGCGGTCGGAGACCGGCAGGCCGAGCTGCTCGACCAGCGCTCGGAGGCGGACCCGGCCGATGACATCGATGATGGCCGGGTTGAGTTCCATCCCCGCGTGTATCGCCGCCCCATGGCGGCGGCAATCCAGCAGGGGAGCTGGTCCCCAGCGACGGCTTGATCACCCGCCGGAAGACTCCACGGAGGAGCGCTTCCGCCGCCTGGCCCAAGCCTGCTACAACGGGGCGCCCTACGCCACGCCCCTGGGCGAGGCCTTCCCGTTCGCGTTCGGCTTCGGGGGAGGGCGGGCGCTCGCGATCAGCTGATCGTGAGCAGCGCCGCGCCGCCCGCGATGGCCAGCACCAGCAGGGCGGCCAGCAGACCCCAGATCGGCCAGGCCTTGTCGAGCTCCAGGAAGGCGATCCCGACGACGAGGCACTTGAGGACGGCGATGGCGGCCAGGAGCAGCGGCGAGGCCATGCTCTCGACCAGCCAGGCGGTCAGGCCGGTGAGCAGGATGAGTGCCGCCAGGGCGAGCAGGGCGAGGCGAACGCGGGTCATGGGTGCATCAGGTAGACGATGGGAAACAGCAGCAGCCAGATGACATCGACGAGGTGCCAATAGGCGGCGACCGCGGCGACGCCCAGGGTGGGGCCGGGGCCGCCCCTGGCGAGCCGCCAGGCGACCCAGGCCAGCAGCACGACGCCCAGGACGACGTGCAGCAGGTGGAGGCCGGTCAGGAACAGGTACGAGAACCAGAACGCGCTGGTCGACAGCCCGACCTCGGCCAGGTCCGGGCTGGCGTACTCGGCGAGCTTGTTGACGCTGAAGGCGAGGCCGCAGGCCGCCGCGGCCAGGAAGGCCACGATGGTGCGTCGGGTCTGCCCCTGCTCTTCGGCCAGCACGGCAAGGTAGGCGAGGCCGCTTCCCAGCAGCAGCAGGACGGTCCCGACCAGGCCGGATCGCACGTGCAGCAGCGCTTGCCCGGCGGCGTGGCCCTCGGGGTCGGACCGCCAGCCCCAGGCGTGGCCCAGCAGGAAGAGCCCGAAGGTGAGGACCTCGACCGACATGAAGACCCAGACGGCGGTCCCACCGGTGAGCGGGGACCAGCCTGGGGTCGGACTCGGCGCGGGGGTGCTTGAAGTCAATAGACTCATTGGTCTGTTGATACCACCTCTGCCGTGTCCTGTCCAGTGCAATCCCTACCCGGCCGCTGCGATAGGGGCCGACCATGCCTCGCCCGCAATTCTTCCTCCTCGGTGCCCCCAAGTGCGGCACCACCGCCATGTACCAGTGGCTGGCCGCCCACCCGGGCCTCTTCCTGCCCGCCAAGGAGCTGCACCACTGGGGCTCGGACCTGCACCACCGCAGCCCGCGCCTCTCCGCGGAGGCCTACGAGGCCCTCTTCGAGCCGGCCGGCGCGCGCCTCCCTGGCGAGGCGGCGGTCTGGTACCTGATGAGCGAGGCGGCCCCGGGAGAGCTCCGCGCGTACTCCCCAGAAGCCCGACTGGTGGCCATGATCCGGCACCCCGTCGAGCTGATCGAGAGCCTGCACAGCCAGCTGCTCTACTCGGGGGAGGAGGACCTGAAGGACCTGGGCCAGGCGCTGGAGGCCGAGCCCGATCGCCGGGCCGGGCGGCGCATCCCGGCCAGCACCCACCGCGGGCTGGAGGCCCCGCCCGACGAGGCCCTGCACTACCGGCGCGTGGTGGACTTCGCTCCCCAGATCCGTCGCTGGCGAGAGGCCTTCGGCGCCGAGGGGCTGCTGGTCGTGCTGCACGAGGAGATGAAGGCCGATCCGCTGGCGACCTTCGCCCGAATCGTCGACTTCATCGGCGGCCCGCCCGGCTTCCAGCCCGAGGCCAAGGTCGTCAACCCGAACAAGACCGCCCGCAGCCAGGGCGCGCAGCGGCTGATCCAGGGCCTGCGTTGGGGCCCCTGGAACCGGCTGGTGCCCGGCGGGCGCCTGCGCACGGCGGCGAGGAGGGGCTTCGAGCGCCTGCAGTCGATGAACACCCGGACCGAGCGCCGGCCGCCGATGGACCACGCGCTCCGTGCGCGGCTGCTGGCCGAGCTGCGCCCGGGGGTCGAGGCGCTGGAGGAGGAGCTGGGGCGCGGGTTGCCGGCCTGGAAGACCTGAGCGGGTGCCGCTCGTTGATGGGCAGCTCGACCGGCGGTGCTCGAGGTCCAAAGAGACGACCAGCGGCACCCAGGCTATTCGCCCTCGAAGTAGCCCATCGTGCGCAGGGCGCCTCCACGGCCGAGCCCGCAGACGTAGACCCGCTCCTCCTCGGGGAAGACGGTGATGTCCCCGGGGTGGTTGGCCGCGGCGACCAGGATGGTGGCGTCCTCCGGCCCCTCGTTGCGGAGCTGGTGGGCGACGCGCTCGCCGGCCCTCCAGGCGACGATATCGCCCGGCTGCAAGGCGGCTCGCTCCTCCTGGCCCTCGCGGAGCTGGCGCAAGGTCGGGGTGCCCGAGAGCACTAGGGCCAGCTCCTCGTCGGCGCTGTGCCAGTGCAGGGGCCCGCTGACGGCGCCGGGGGCGAGGCGGTCGAGGTTGGCGAAGACATGGGTGGCGCCGGCGGCGGCGGCGAGGCGGCGCCCGTAGACCCCGCCGCCCAGCGCGCGCTCCTCGACCTCCGAGCGGGAGGCCACCCAGCTCGGCCGCACGGCGAGCCGCTTCAGCTCGCGCGCCGGCGAGGGCTCGTCCTCTCCCAGCTGCCCGACCTGGCCCAGGGCGCGCAGCAGGGTCTTGCCGCTGTCGGGGTAGACGGCGATCTCGTGCTCCAGCCTGCCGGTGGAGAGGGCGAGATAGCGCACCGGGGCCTCGCTGCGGTTCCAGGAGCGGTGGGCGATTCCGGTGCCGGGGGGGTAGGCGACCAGCTCGCCCGCGCTGAGCTCGTACTCCTCGCGGTCCGCCTCGCCCGGCCGCAGCTCCTGGACGGTGAGCCGGCCCTCCAGCACGAAGAAGACCTCCTCCTCGAAGAGGTGATGGTGCATCGGGCAGACCGACTGGCCCGGCGCAAGCTCGGTCAGGCAGGCCCCGAGCCGCTTGAGATCGAGGTCGCGCCCGATCTCCAGCGTCAGGCCGCCGAAGCCGTTCGGCACGACCCGATCGCCCCAGACCGGCTCCCAGTGGGCGGAGGTGGGGCGCAGCAGGTTGGGGGGGAGGGTCATGGTG
>DDSR01000402.1 GCA_002343455.1 Deltaproteobacteria bacterium UBA2385
GAGAAATGTGGGTAATGATGAGCGTAGAACGGGGGGAGGATAATAAATGGCTTGGCAGGCTAAATAGTCCTCCCCACAGCCCGCTGGGCGGAGGTGCCGGTGGAGCCGGCGGAGGGGGGCGAACGTCAGGCAGTCTCATGAGCAGAGGCAGTCGAAATGGAACAATCCCCCCATGGGTGCCGAATCCTCGCGCGCCCCCACAATACGACCTGTAGGGGCGCGATTCATCGCGCCCGGATCTCCAGGACGCTACACTCCCCCCATGACCGACCGCCCCTTCAAGCAGGTCCTGCTCTACCGCCGCGACCTCAACATGCGCAAAGGCAAGATCGCTGCGCAGTGCGCCCACGCCTCGCTCTCCGTCTTCCTGCGCCGCGAGGTCTCCGCCCCCGGCCTCGACCCCGCCCAGACGATGGTCCTGCAGCTCGACCCGATCATGCTGGCCTGGGCGCGGCACGGGCAGGCCAAGATCGTGCTCTCGGTCGACGACGAGGCCGCCCTGCTGCGCGCCCACGCCCTCGCCCTCGAGGCCGGCCTGCCCACCGCGCTGATCCGCGACGCCGGCCACACCGAGTTCGCCGGCGTGCCGACCCTGACCGCCTGCGCCATCGGCCCCGCCCGGCTGGAAGACATCGACCGCATCACCGGCCCCGAGGGCGCCGTGCCCACGAAGCTGGCCTGATCAGCCCACCCGCCAGCCCAGCTCCTCGCCCGCCAGGAACCACCGCACCTCGCCCTCCGGCCCGGCCACCTGCACAGTCTCCGGCACGGTCCAGCGCTCCCGGCGCAGCTCGACCGTGTCCTCGTTCACCGGCAAGCCATAGAAGGCCGGTCCGTGCTCACTCGCGAAGGCCTGCAGCCGGTCCAGCCGCCCGGCCTGCTCGAAGGCCGCCGCGTACAGCTCCAGCGCATGGGGCGCCGTGTAGCAGCCGGCGCAGCCCGAGGCGCACTCCTTGGCCCCGCGCGAGTGAGGGGCGCTGTCGGTCCCGAGAAAGAACGCTGGGTGCCCCGAGGTGGCGGCCTCCAGCAGGGCCCGGCGATGCTCGGCCCGCTTGAGGACGGGCAGGCAGTACAGATGGGGCTTGATGCCTCCGACCAGCATGGCGTTGCGGTCCAGCAGCAGGTGGTGGGCGGTCAGGGTGCAACCGACCCGCGGCCAGGCCTCGCGCACGAAGTCGACCGCCTGCCGGGTGGTGGCGTGCTCGAAGACGACCCGCAGCCCGGGGTGCTCAGCAAGCAGCGGGACCAGGACGGTGTCGATGAACACGGCCTCGCGGTCGAAGATGTCGACCCCGGGATCGGTCACCTCGCCGTGGACCAGCAGCGGCAGGCCGAGGCGCTCCAGCCTCTCCAGGACCGGCCGCACCCGGGAGAGCTGCGTCACGCCGTCCTGCGAGTTGGTGGTCGCCCCCGCCGGGTAGTACTTCACCGCGACGATCTGTCCATCGCGGGCGCCGGCCTCGATGTCGTCGGGATCGCTGCCCTCGGTCAGGTACAGCGTCATCAGCGGCTGGAAGCGGCTGCCGGCCGGGAGGCAGGCCTGGATGCGCTCCCGGTAGGCGACGGCCTGGGCGGCGCGCACCACGGGCGGGCGCAGGTTGGGCATGACGATGGCCCGGCCCATCACGGCGGCGGTGGCGGGCAGGACGGCCTCGAGCATGGCCCCGTCGCGCAGGTGCAGGTGCCAGTCGTCGGGGCGGCGGAGGACCAGGCTCATGGGGAGTCTCCTTCGGGGGGCGCGGCGCTCTCGATCACGACCTGCTTCAGCACGAGGTAGGGCGCGTCGGCCGGGGTGGAGAGGCGCAGGCGCAGGCCGGGGCCGCCGGCCCCCACGGGCGAGGGCAGGCGCAGCGCGACGGGCTCCTCGCCGAAGGAGTCGATGGCCACGTCCTGGTCGACGAGCAGCTCCTCTCCCGCGTACAGCTGCACCTTCATGCTGCGCCCGGCCTCGCCCGTGTTCGGCAGGACCCGGGCCTGGACCTTCAGCCACTCGGCGCCGCGCTGGAGCGTCAGCAGGCCCTTGGGCTTGACCTCCCGCAGCGCCGTCTGGCCCGGGTAGAGCCACCACATGCCCTTGCAGAAAGGCTTGGGATCGAGCTGGACTCGGTAGCTGCGGCCGTTGCGGACGGGGTCGCTGCCATCGCTGGCCAGCAGCAGGACCTCCTTGGCGACATGGCAGTAGTCGCCGGCCTCGCCCTGGCCCTTGCTGAGCGGGCCGCACTTCGCGTTGCGCCCGGGGAGCGGCTGCCCGTCTTCGAGCACCATCACCGGTGAACAGTCGTACTCGCCGATGGCCTTCTGTACGAGCAGGTTGCTGAGGGGCTCCAGGCCCGGGACCCAGATCTTGCCGACCTTGGGGGCCGGGCCGGCGACGGGGACGGCCTTGGGGGCGATGACCGGCGGCTCACCCTCGTACTCCGGCCCGTAGGCGCTGCCGCCGATCAGCCGCAGCGTGGCGTTGCTGCTGTCACCGCCCACCAGCCAGACGAGGGTGTCGGGCGAGTCGCCCAGGCCCAGGGCGCTGAGGAGCGAGGTCCCGCCGTCGACCGGCGACTCGACCCTCAGGCGCAAGGGGCCGGCGACCGGCGGGAGGCTCAGCCGGGCCTCACGCAGGCTGGGAGCCCCCCCCTCGACCGGGGCGAAGGGAGCCGCGCCCAGCTCCGTCCCCTGGTCGTCGACCGCCACCAGCCGGGAGGCCGCGCCTTGCATCAGCTCGGTCAGCTCGGCCTGGACCGCCAGAGAGCCGCCTTGGACGGCGAAGCCATCGGCGAGGCGGAGCTCCAGCCCGGTGCCGGCGTAGAGCCAGCGCCAGCGGCGGCCGCTGGGGGTCACGATCTCGGCGGCCGGGTCGAGCCGGGCTTGAACGGAGAGACCGTCCATGAACTTGCCCTGAGCCGGGAGCGCGCTGCGTCGAGGGCTGATCCACAGCGACCTGCCCAGGTGGACGAAGCTGCCAGAGCAGCCCTCGGCCATCGCCTTGCGGCCCTTCAGGCGGGTCAGGGGCTCGCCGTCCTGCAGCACCTGGATGGGCTCTCCGTTGAAGACCTGGAGGTCCTGCAGGCGGTCGGTGCTGAGCCGGCCCCAGCCCTTCAGCTCGAAGAGCATCACGCAGGGGCCGTCGACGGTGGCGGTCGCGGGGTCCAGCGCGGGCAGCGCCGGTGGGCTGCCCAGGCGGACGACCTCGTCGGCGACGACCGGCAGGGCCGCGGGCGCCAGCTGGCCCTCCTTGTCGGCTCCGATGCGGACCAGCTCGGTCGCCAGGGCCTTGGTGAAGGCCTCTCGCCCGCGGGCGTTGAGGTGGGTGGCGTCTCGGAAGGAGGACTCCGGCAGGCCCAGGCCGCTGAGGTCGATGTAGCCGGCGCCGTTGTCGTTGAGCCAGGCGACCAGGTCGCGGGCGGCCTCGGCGCTGCCCGGCGCGGTCGCCGCCGAGCTGGGCGGCAGGGGGGCGCGGACGAAGACGATCCGGGCCTGGGAGGAGGTCGCCAGCTCGACCAGGTCCGGCACGAAGGAGTCGGCGATGGCCAGCTCCCCCTCGGCGCGCGCCCGACGCTCCACCTCGACCACCGGGATCACCCGCCGCTGCAGGGCGAAGTCGCTGCGGTCGTCCTCCTCGAAGACGCGCTGAGAGGCCTCTCCGGCGCGCTCTCGGGCGCGGGTGACGCTGGTGCCGTCGCTGCGCAGGAAGAAGAGCCGGCCGGCCTCGATGAAGGCCTCTCGCAGGGCGGCGCGGCGCAGCCGGACCCGCTCGGGCACGCTGCCCACCTGCTGCCCCAGGCTCTTGCGGGCGATGACGGGCTCGTCAACGCCGACATGCTCGGCCAGCGCCTTGCGCTGCATCTCGGTGCGGACCTGGGTCTGGGTGAAGAAGTCCAGGGTGCCGATGACGAGCACCAGCTCGGGCCGGTAGCCGTTGGCCAGGACCCGGTTCTTGTAGACCGCGTACCAGGTGGGCGGGGGCGAGGCGAAGACGGTCAGGGACAAGAGTGGCTTGCCGCCCATCGCTTTGCCTAGGGCCGGCAGGTCGACGGCGTGCTCGGCGATGGAGTTGCCCAGGATCAGCACCTGGGGCGGCCTCTCGGCCAGGCGAGCCTCCATCGCCAGGGCGGCCGGCGTGCGCTCCTCTTCCACGGGCGCCCAGAGCATGGCCACCGCGGCCCCGATCAGGAGCAGCGGCAGCAGCAGGGCGAGGGCGCGAGCGACCCGCTCAGAACTGGAAGTAGATGAAGTCATTGCCGACGTTTCGGTAGAACACGAAGATCCCCAGGGCGGCGACCGCCCAGCCGGTCGTCTGTATGGGCAGGTACCAGGGCGAGGTGTGCAGCCGAGGCTGGACGAAGCGCTCCCAGCAGAGCACGGCCACCATCGGCGCCGCGGTGAAGGCGCAGACGCCCAGCATCACCCAGGTCGCCACCCACTCGTCGGGGCTCGCCGAGAAGGGGCTCTGGCTGAGGTACAGGGTCAGCCGGTCCAGGCGGGTCTCGCGGAAGATCATCCAGCCCAGCAGGGTGAAGCCGAACATGATGACGACGGCGGCGGCCTCGCCCAGCGGCAGGCCGGCGGGGCGGGCGTTGCGGATGGCGTCGGGGATGCGGCGGGTGACCAGGCGGTACCCCGTCAGCAGGGCGGCGTGGTAGGCGCCCCAGAGGATGAAGGTCCAGGCGGCCCCGTGCCAGAGGCCGGAGAGCACCATGGCGATGAAGGTGCTGCGGGTGGTCGCCCAGAACCCGCCGCGGGAGCCACCGGTCGGGATGTAGAGGTAGTCCCGGATCCAGGTCGAGAAGCTGACGTGCCAGCGCTTCCAGAACTCCGAGGGGTTGGCCGAGAGGTAGGGGTGCTTGAAGTTCTCGATCAGCTCGAAGCCGAGCATCCGGGCCACGCCGCGGGCGATGTCGGTGTAGCCCGAGAAGTCGGCCAGGATCTGGATGGCGAAGCCCAGCGTGGCCGCCCAGATGAGCGGGCCGCTGGGCTCCTTCAGGATGAAGACCTTGTCGACGTAGGGAGCGATCGTGTCGGCGCAGACGACCTTCTTGAAGGCGCCCCACATGGCCAGGGCCACCCCCGAGCGGACCGCCGCCCAGGAGAAGACGCGGTCGACCTCCATCTGGCGCAGCAGGTTGCCGGCGCGCTCGACCGGGCCGGCGACGAGCTGGGGGAAGAAGCTGACGAAGCCGACGTAGTCCAGGAAGTTGCGCCGCGGCTGGAGCTCGCCCCGGTAGACGTCGATCGTGTAGGACATCGTCTGGAAGGTGTAGAAGCTGATCCCGACCGGCAGGAAGACGCCCAGGGTGTGGACGCTGGTCTGCAGGCCGATGGCGTCGAAGACCACCAGGAAGTTCTCGATGAAGAAGTCGACGTACTTGAAGTAGCCGAGCATGCCGAGGTTGCCGGTCATGCTGATGAGCAGGAAGATGCGCTTGCGATCGGGCCAGCGGACCATGCCCAGGCCCATGAAGTAGTCCAGGACGCTGCTGCCGTAGAGCAGGATCAAGAACCAGGGGTGGACCCAGCCGTAGAACAGCGCGCTGACGGCCACCAGCAGGACGTTCTGCATCCAGCGCCGCGGCAGGGCCCAGTAGACGACGAAGACCGTCATCATCAACCAGAGGAACTCGACCTGGATGAACGTCATGGCCGGACCGGGTTGCGCGGGGAGGCGCTGGGACTAGCACGATCCCGTCTCGGGCGATAGCAGGCGGGCTTGCCCGGAGGAGCGTGTGAGCGAAGACCCCATGAAGCCCGTCGAGCTGGTCCGGATCCCGGACCCGCCCCCTGACCAGCGCAGCCGCCGCGGGGCCCGCTTCGCCGCCGAGGGCGAGAAGCGGGACCGCTACAGCCTGCCCGAGTCGCTGGAGTCCAGCAGCCCCGTCGGCTACCGGACGCGGCCCTCCCTGAGCGAGGCCGAGGCCCGCGCGGCGCTCAGCCTGCTGTCGATGCCTCGCCCGACGGCCTTCACGGCGGGCCCCGCGCCCACCGAGCAGGAGCTCTTCGAGGAGAGCGCCCTGGGCGTGCTCTCGGCGCGACAATCGACAAACTACCGGGGCCTGCGCCAGGTCACCCTGGGCCCCCAGGACTCCGCCGAGCTGGCCCCGATGCTGCGCGGCCTGCGCCACGCCGAGGCCGCCGCCCTGCACGGGGCCACCCACACCCAGATCGTGCTGACCCGGCCCTACCGCACGCCCTTCACGATGCTGCTGACCTTCATCGGGCACGCCCCGATCGCCAGCCTCGTCACGGTCGGCGTGCGCGCCTGGCGCAAGCGCTTCGACCACCAGGACGACATCCCGACCATCGGCTACCTCCAGCACCTGCACGTCGGGATCCTGGCCGACGCGATGGAGCGGGCCGCGGTGCTGGCCAGCCAGGGCCGCCGCCGGGCGCTAGTGCTGATGGCCCCTTTCTCGGGCGAGGCCCGGCAGCAGGACAACGCCGAGATCATCAGCCGCATCGAGCAGCTCGCCGGACTCGACCGGTCCGCCCGCGCCGAGGGCTGGCGGATCGCCTTCGTGGCCCAGGTCGGGGAGGTCGAGGCCCAGGACCCGGCCCTGGACCCGGCCACCTGCCGCAAGCTCGGCGCCACCCTCCTGTCCTTGCGCAGCGAGCGCATCCAGCCCGGCGTCAACCAGGAGGAGAAGGCGCCGCCCGCCTACCAGCAGCGCCAGGAGATGGACGTGCCCGAGGCGCTGACGGTGATGGCCGGCCGCGCTGGCTACAACGCCTTCAGCCACTGGACGGGCGTCTCCCGGCAGCAGGCCAAGGAGCTGCTGATCATCGACCGGGTCGACGTGCTCACCGAGGGGGGCAAGGAGCGGCTGCGCAGCATCCGCCGCGAGCTTGAGGCCGTCACCGACCGCGTCGTGGCCAACATCCCCCTCTGGGCCGATCTGCCGACCGGCCGGGCCCTCTCCCGCAACGCCCTGCGCGGCAAGAAGGCCTTCGCCCTGGCCGGGCAGCGCATCTACATCGGCGGCCTCTCCCGCGGCGAGTGCGAGAAACTGGGGCTGGACTGGACCCTGGCGGTGCGCGCCTTCGGGGCCGCCGCCGCCCGCAGCGCGCTGGTGGCGGAGATCTCGGGGGTGACGGAGATCCCCGAGGGCTGCGACATGCTCGGCGGCATCTGCCTGATGGCCGGGCCGGTCAACCAGAACGACATCGGCAAGGAGTTCTACGGGATGCAGGACCTGCTCTCGGTGCGCCACCCGCACCGGGACCCGACCTCGCTGCTGGTCTGGACGCTCAAGGCCAAGACGGTGGCCGACCCGATCGGCAACGAGGAGCAGCTCCTCAACGCCGCGCGCAAGGGGGCCCTGGTCGATCTGCGCGCCGGGCCGCACGAGCTGTGTCAGCTCCGCGTCGGCGGCCGGCTGCAGCCCATGCGCCAGCGCGAGGGCGCCCACAACACGGAGCGGGCCTTCGGCGATGTCGGCAACTTTGTCACGGACGAGGCTGGCCGCGAGATCCCGGGCAACCGGGGCCAGCCATGGGCGGCCACCGGCGCGATCCAGGAGCCCTGGAGCTGACCCCCTTCCCCGCGGAAGGTCACTCGCGCTACTGTGCCGCCGCAACCTCGGAGCCCCCATGCTGTCGCTTCTCCTTCCCGTGCTGCTCGGCGCCTGCTCAGACCCGCCT
>DDSR01000483.1 GCA_002343455.1 Deltaproteobacteria bacterium UBA2385
GCTTCGTAGTGCCCGAACGACGTGCACGTCCCGACGGATCGGGGAGCCCGATATATACACTGCCGCGCATTATTATGCAACGCCCCTCGACGACAATCCGACAGGCCCCGCGACAACACTTGATATCAGCACGACGACTTCGGGTGTAGGCTGCCCGCCGTGGACCCCACAAGCCGCAAGCGCCCGCCCTCCCCCGCCGCGACCGACAGCGGCAGCAGCAGCGGTGCCTCGGCCGAGATCTCCGCGACCGGCCGCTCCTTCGACGACATCCTGGAGCTGATCGACCTCGCCAACAAGCGGGGCCTGGATTCCGATCGGCGAGACCTGCAGAACCGCCGGATGATCGAGGCCGTCGAGCGCTCTCGCAGCCGCAAGCTGTTCCTCCCCCTGGTCCGCGCCCTGCGCAACGGCGACCCGGCCGCGCGACCCTCGCTGGTGCGCTGCATCCCGCTGGTCAACGAGCCGAAGGCCCACCCCGAGGTCTGCGCGCTCCTGGACAGCAACGACGCCGGGGTGCGCGCCGCGGCCACCCAGGTGCTGAAGGTGATCGGCGGTCAGACGGTGCTGAACACCCTGGCCCTGCGCATGAAGCAGCGCGACTTCCCCGGTCGTTGTGAGGCCATCGACGTGGTCTGCAAGGTGGCCGGCCACCGCGCGCTCCCCGCCCTGCAGGGTGCCCTCCCCGTCGCCAGCGTGGACGAGCGGCTGCGCATCGCCCGGCACATCGCCGAGAAGGGGACGATGGCCAACGACCGGGTCGGCGCCCTGGCGACCCTGCGGATGCTGCTCTCCGATCGCGACGAGGCCGTCGTCGCCGCTGCCGTGCGCGCCTTCGGCGATCTCGCCACCGAGGAGGAGTGGTTCGACCACGTCAGCCCGGTCCTGGAGAACCCCTCGCTGCGGGTGGTGATGGCCGCGGTCCAGAGCTTGCGTCGCTACAGCAGCAACCGGGTGATCACCGTGCTGCACGGCCGTCTTCGCGCCGGCCCCAAGGCGCTGCGCATGGCCGTGCTGGAGACCCTGGAGGCCATCGGCACCGACGGCGTCCTCCCGGTGCTGGTGGTCGGCCTGGGCCACAAGGATCTGCCGGTCCGCAACCGGGCCGCCGAGGTGCTGGCGACGCTGGGCACCACCGGCAAGGTCGACATCGCCCGCACCGTGCTCTGGCTGCTGCGCAGCCCGGACATCGGCGTCCGACGCATGGCCGTCGGCGTCGCCCGCCAGGTCCAGGACCCCAACGCCAGCCTCTGGCCGCGCCTCTTCGAGCTGCTGCGGGACGAAGACTGGTGGGTGCGCGAGCGCGTCGCCGACGCCCTGATCGCGCTGGCCGGGCCGCGGATGCTCGGCCACCTCGCCCGGCTGCTGGACGACGACGACGCCCCGATCCGCATGTTCGCCGTGGACGTCATCGGCCGCCTGGGGGAGGTCAAGGCGCTGGGCGCCCTGGTGCGCAAGGCGATGGACGACCCCGACTGGTGGGTGCGAGAGCGCGCCATGGAGGCCATCGCGACCCTGGGCGACCCGCGCGCCGCGCCCTACCTGGTCCGCATCCTGGCCCGCGAGCCCAGCATGAGGATCGCCGCGCTGCACGCGCTCGGTCGGATCAAGGACCCCTCCAGCGCCACCAAGGTGGCGGCCCTGCTCAGCGACAGCGAGCCCGATATGCGGCTGGCCGCGCTGCGCTGCCTGGAGAGCCTGGACGAGCCCTCGATCGAGGCCCGCCTCGTCCCCCTGGTCGACGACCCCAACCCCGAAGTGCGGGAGCTGGCTCGCCAGCTCCGGGCGCGCTGGACCGCTCGCCTCAGCGCGGACGGGCAGGGCTGGTCGCTGGGCCAGGGCTCGGCGCTGGACATCCTGCTGGTCTCGCTGCTGGACCTGGGCGCCGACGACCTCGTGCTGGCGCCGGGCCAGCCACCCCTGGCCAAGCACCTGGGCCGCATCGTCCAGCTCGCCGACGACCCGCTCTCGCCCGAGGCCATCGCGGCCATGGTGCTGCCGATCCTCAGCGCCCAGCAGGTCTCCGAGCTCTCCGAGCGCAAGGACGTCGACCTCTCCTACGAGATCCCTCGCTCCGGCCAGCGCTTCCGCGCCAACGTCTTCCACCAGCTGCACGGCACAGGGGTCGTCTTCCGCGCCGTGCGCAGCCAGATCCCCACGTTGGAGCAGCTGGGCCTCCCCAAGCAGGTCGCCAGCATCCTGGAGCTGCACGACGGCCTCGTGCTGATCGGCGGCGCCACCGGCTCGGGAAAGTCCACCACCATCGCCGCCATCATCGACGCCATCAACCAGCACGAGCCCCGGCACATCGTCACCCTCGAAGACCCGATCGAGGTGGTCCACCCCTACAAGGTGGGCCTCGTCAACCAGCGGGAGATCGGCACGCACACCGGCAGCTACGCCGAGGCGATGCGGGCGACCCTGCGCCAGGATCCCGACATCGTCCTGGTCGGCGAGCTGCGCGACCTGGAGACGATCCGCTTCGCCGTGACCGCCGCCGAGACCGGGCACCTCGTCCTGGGCACGGTCCACACCGTCGCCGCCGACACGACGGTCGACCGGCTGATCAACAACTTCCCCGCCGGCCAGCAGAACCAGGTCCGGACGATGCTGGCGGGCAGCCTGCGGGCCGTCATCTGCCAGACGCTGCTCCCGCGCCAGGACGGGGATGGGCGCGTGCTCGCCGCCGAGGTGATGTTCAACAACGGCCCGGTCTCCAACCTCATCCGCCAGGGCAAGTCCCACCAGATCCTGACCGCGATCTCCACCGCGCGCGAGTCCGGGATGCAGACCATGGACAGCGACCTGATGCGGCTGGCCCGCGAGGGCATCATCCGGAACGAGGACGCTTACCTGAAGGCCCGGCGCAAGCAGGACTTCGAGGGCCTGCTCGCCTCCGCCCCCACCGAGGGCGCGCCCGCCCTGACCGAGGGGGACTGATCGATGGCCCGGATCGACTCCTTCCTGCGCGTAGCCGTCGACCAGCGGGGCAGCGATCTGCACCTGCACTCCGGCAAGCCGCCCACCGTGCGACTGGACGGCGAGCTGATCCCCCTGCCTTTCCGGGTCCTCACCGACCTCGAAGCGCGCCGCTTCCTCTACGAGATCCTGGACCCCGAGCGTCGGGCCATCCTGGAGCAGCGCAAGCAGCTCGACTTCGTCCACGTCGTGCCCCGGGTGGGCCGCTTCCGGGTCAACGCCTTCTACCAGCGCGAGGGCCTCAGCGCCGTCTTCCGGGTGGTGCCCGACCAGGTCCCGCGCCTCGAAGACCTGATCCTCCCCCCGGCGGTGCGCGAGCTGAGCCGGCTCCAGAACGGGCTGGTGTTGATCACCGGACCGACGGGCTCGGGCAAGACCACCACGATGGCGGCGATGATCCACGAGATCAACCGCACCTCCGCGCGCCATGTGATCACCCTGGAGGACCCGGTCGAGTTCATCCACCGACGCATCCAGGCGGCCATCACCCAGCGCGAGGTCGGCCGCGACGTCGAGAGCTTCACCACCGGCCTGCGCTCCGCCCTGCGCGAGGCCCCCGACGTCCTGATGGTCGGCGAGCTGCGCGACCCCGAGACCGTGGTGCTGGCCTTGCAGGCCGCCGAGACCGGCGTGCTGGTGCTGGGCACGCTGCACACCCGCTCCGCCGCGGGCGCACCCGACCGCGTCCTCGACTCCGTGCCGGAGGGCTCTCGCGATCAAGCCCGCAGCGTGCTCTCGGTCCTGCTGCGGGGCGTCATCGCCCAGCGCCTCTGCCGCCGGGCCTGGGGCGAGGGGCGCATCGCCGCGCTCGAGATCCTGATGCAGAGCCACGCCGTCTCGTCGATGATCCGCGAAGGCAAGGCCCACCAGCTCGACGCCCTGCTCAAGAGCCCCGGCTCGGAGTCCAACGGCACCCAGTCCCTCGACCGCTGCCTGCTCCGCTATGTGCGGGAGGGGCTGATCGATCGGCAGGAGGCCCTGGAGCACGCCGACGATCCCGACGCCCTGCTGCAGCGGCTGATCGAGCTGCAGGAGGAGGGCGCATGAACCGCGAGGCGCGCCCGCAGCTCGTCTTCAGCGCCCGCGAACGCAACGCCTCGATCGCGGCTTCCGTCCGCCTGCTCTCCCGCGCCCTGATCGAGGCCGACCGCCGCCGGGACGCCGGCTGGCTCCTGCTCTCCGTGGTGGCGCCCGAGATCATCCGCACCGAGGCCCTGGCCAGCCCGGCCAAGGCCCTGGCGCGCGACGCCGGTGAGCTGCTGGCGGCGGGCCAGCTCGTCACGACCGCCGCCGAGGTCTTCCTGGCCATCGGCGACGAGCAGCGGGCCCTGGCCCTGCTGCACCACTTCGGCGAGGAGGCCCTGATCGCCAAGGTCAAGGCCTTCGACGACCCGCCCCAGCTGCTGGTCCAGAGCGGCCTGACGGGCACCCCCGACGTGGCCTCCCCCGACCGGGTGCGCGAGGGCGCCGCCACGGCCCTCGAGGGCGCCGAGGCGCTGCTGGACGCGGACCGTCTGCTCCCCCTGCTGGAGCTGCTCGGGCTGATGGAGCAGGCCGCGCGGCTGGCGGCAGCCCAGGGCGACACCCTGCGCGCGGCGAGGGCCTGGCTGGCGGCGGGCGATCGGGTGGCCGCGGCGCGAGCATTCGGCAGCGCCGGCGAGCTGAACGAGGCCCTCAACGCCCTGCTGCCGATCGCCGCCGACCACCCCGAGTACCGGGTGGCCTGCATCTTCGCCGCCCGGCTGGCGACCCGCCTGGACCGGGTCGACTTCGAGCTCTTCCACATGATCGGCGAGTTCGTCGGGACGGCCCCCGCCAACAAGGCGGAGTCCGACGCGATGGCCATGGTCGCCGAGCTCTTCCAGCGCCACGGCCAGACCGGCCTGGTCGACAGCGACCGCGGCCATCGCTCCAAGGCCGCTCCCGCCCTGAAGCTCCCCGAGGCCGAGTACCAGGGCGAGCCCCTGCCCTCGCTGACCCCCGACCTCGAGGAGGAGGCCGACCCCATCAGCGCCCTGCCCTCCGGCCCCGAAGACACCCTGGTCCGCTCCCAGAGCCCGCCTCAGCGCCTCGGCACCGCCGCCGTCGCCGGCTTCGTCCGGCCCCACGAGGCCTCCGAAGGCGGTCCTCGCCCGATCCTCAGCGAGCAGGACCTGATCGGGCTGGTGCTGGCCGGCCGCTACGGCATCGAGGCCGAGCTGGGGCGAGGCGGCACCAGCGTCGTCTACCAGGCCGTCGACCTGATCCTCAACGAGCCGGTCGCGCTCAAGTTCCTGCTGGGCGCCGCGCGCGACCCCCAGGCCGTCAACCGCTTCCGGCGCGAGATCAAGCTCGCCCGGCGGCTGACCCACCCCAACATCGTGCGCATCTTCGACCTGGGCGAGGACCGCGGCACCCTCTACCTGAGCATGGAGCTGCTGCACGGCGTGCCGCTGAGGGCCATGGGCCGCTCCGACCTGCCGCCGCGCCGGGTGGCCGAGATCATCCGCCAGGCCGCTGCCGGGCTGCACTCCGCCCACGACCTCGGCGTCGTGCACCGCGACGTCAAGCCCGACAACCTCTTCCTGACCCAGGACGGCACCGTCAAGGTGATGGACTTCGGCCTCGCCTGGGCCGCCGAGACCCCCGTCGTCACCGTGCCCGGGCTGATCGCCGGCACGCCCACCTTCATGGCCCCCGAGCAGGTCGACAACTTCTCGACCGCCACGCCGGCCGTCGACCAGTACTCCCTGGCCGTCGTCGCCTACCTCCTGCTGACCGGCCGTCCGCCCTTCGCCCATCGCGAGCTCTTCCCGCTGCTGCGCATGCACGCCGAGCAGCGGCCGCCGCCCCCCTCCTCCATCGAGAGCTCCCTGGGCACCCAGGTCGACGAGGTCCTGTTGCGGGCGCTGAGCAAGAAGGCCGAGGAGCGCTACCCCAGCTGCGTGGACTTCGCGGAGGCGCTGGAGGTCGCGCTCCAGGCGGGCTCCACACCGGCCTGAGGTTAAAGCCTCCTCGGAAACAGCGGGTGGGGCTGGGG
>DDSR01000475.1 GCA_002343455.1 Deltaproteobacteria bacterium UBA2385
CATCTGTGCTCCCCCCATCTGTGCCGCCGCCCTCCTCGACCACCGAGCGCAGAGCGGAGAGGTCCTGCTGGCCCTCCGCCCAGGTGTTGGGCGCGCCGTAGCTGCTGCGGTCGGCGTCCTCGTAGGCGGGGTCCCAGCGCCGGGTGTGCTCCCCTGGGGTGTCCCTCAGCGCCCCGACCTCGTCGCCGGAGATGCCGTCGGCCGGCGCCTCGCCCTCCCCCACCGGCCCGAAGGCGACGAAGCCCTCGGCGTCCAGGATGCTGAGCTGCCACTCGCGGTGATCGACGTCGAAGGCGGTCGCCGAGATGACGCTGCCGTCCCCGTCCACGCCGGCCCGCAGGTGGAAGCGCCAGTCGCCGGCCTCTGGATCGTAGGCCAGGGCCTGGGGGAGGTCCTCGGCGACGGTGATGATCGTGCCGGAGCGCAGGTCGGCGAGCAGCTCGTGGTCGGTGAAGACCAGGGTGCCCGCCTCGCCCCCCCGGGCGCGCATGGAGAGGGTGTAGCCTCGCAGGTCGAGGTGGTCCTGGACGACCAGCAGCTCGATCCAGTCCCCCCCATTGCCCGCCAGGGAGCCCAGGGAGAGGTCTCCCTCGGGGTCGTCGAGCAGGCGATCCGCCTCGACCGCGTTCCACTCGTTGAGCACGATCGCCGGGGCGGCGTCCAGCTCGTAGAGGCCGCGGCGCAGCGGCCCCCAGGTCTCGCCCTCGCGCAGGCGCGCGCTGAGCCAGGTGCCCTGCGTGATGGACAGACGCTCGGCGCTGCCGCCTCCGAGGGCCTCCGCGGCCAGCTCCCCGCCGGGCAGGCGCGGGTCGCCCCCGTCGGTGCGATACCAGACCTCGGCCGTCGGGGAGTCCGCCGGCGCCGAGAGCTCCAGGGCGGTCAGGGCCTCGACGACCCCGGGCTGCACGGTGACCGCCGGCGCGTCGAGCGGGTACCAGCCCGCCTCCCGGAACTGGCGGAGCTGCTCGTCCGTGCGCCGGGGAAACCACTGCTCCACCAGGCTCTCCCGCTCGGTCACCCACTCCTCGTCCCGGTCCCACCAGCCCGCGCCCCAGCGGGCGCTCTCGGCGACGACCGCCCCCGAGATCTGCTCGGCCAGCGCCTCGTAGCGGCCGATGGAGGCCTCGACCGAGAGCGGGCCCTGCTCTTCGAGGGCCAGGAAGATACGATCGGCCAGCAGCACCCGGAAGTCGGGGTGGGACTCGGCGTTCAGCGAGGAGAAGAGGTAGCTGGGGCCGGCCTCGTGGAGCAGGTTGTAGTCCCAACTGTAATAGAGACAGATGTCGCTGTCGCTGCTGTGGAAGACGAAGCCCCCTCGGCCCGGTCCGTCCGGCCCCGCCGCCATCCAGTTCTGGGCGGGGCTCCAGTCCCAGTCGTTGGCCCCGTAGAACTGCAGCACCATGTAGTCGAGGAAGTTCTCCAGGTTCACCCAGTCCTTGACCGCCTCGTAGTCGCCGCTCAGCGCCACCACCTGGGCCCAGGCGCTGCCCGATCCGTCCACGGCGGTGCCGCTGTTGATGGCCTCGTAGTCCTCCTCTTCGCCGCCCAGGTAGGCGGCGAGGAAGCCGGCGTCGAAGCGCTCGCGGACCTGGTAGATGCCGTGGTAGCTGCCGTTGACGTAGAGGTGGGCCCAGCGGTTGTGAGGTGCCAGGTGGCCCATGGCGAGCTGGGTCTCGTCCATCCACTGGTTGCGCAGGTACTGTCCGCGGCTGCCCAGGTAGAAGACCGAGTCGTGGCTGCCGCCCCGCAGGTTGAGCGCGTCGTGCTCGTCGACCGGGGGCACGCCGCTGTCGTAGGGCGCCTCGCCGTAGAGGTCGAGGTCCAGCTTGCCCGCGCCGTAGGAGCCGCGGAAGTTGAGCCGCAGGTTGTTCTTCTCGTAGCCCAGGCTGTGGCCGCCGACGGCGCGGACGCCGCAGTCGACCTGGACCTCCTCGCCGGCCGGATCGATCCACTCCATCGAGGCGCGCTGCTCGGTGGTCGAGAGGCTGGATCCGACCCCCAGCGAGAGGGTCGGCAGCTCCAGCAGGCTGGCGCGCACGATCGGCCCGTAGATCGGGTCGCCGGTGATCCCCGGGTCCATCACGCCGCTGGAGAGGACCTCGTCCACCCACAGCCAGGTGAAGGTGGTGATCTCCGACTCGCTGCCGTCGGCGGCGACCGCCTTGGCCCGCAGCATGGTGCTGCCCTCGACCCGGAGCTCACCGGGCCAGGGGGTGCTGGGGGTGCCGGAGCCCAGGCCGTAGAGGATGGTCGACCCGGCCGGGGCGCTGAGCTCGAGGGTGAACGGAGCGTCCTGGAAGCCGCGGGTCTGGCTGGCCTCGGGCGGATCGAGGGCGAGGGCGAGCGGACCGAGGAGCGCGAGGAGGAGCATGCGGCCAGTGTAGCGCGCGTGGAGCCCCGGGCCCCGGGGGAGGGCCCTCAGGCCGCGTGGGCCATGCTCAGGACCTTCGGCGCCGAGACGACCCGGTTCCGGCCGCCTTGCTTGGCCTCGTAGAGCGCCCGGTCCGCCCGGTCGATCAGCGCCTCCAGCGGCTCGGAGCGCTGCCGCTGGGCGAAGCCGATGCTGACGGAGACCTGCAGCTCCTCGATCGGCCCCTGGAAGCTCAGGGCGGCGACCGCCTCGCGCAGGCGCTCGGCCATGGCCTGCACCCCTCCGGGGCTCATCCCGACCATGAACACCGCCAGCTCCTCGCCTCCCAGGCGGATGGGGATGTCGGCCTCGCGCACTACCTCGCGGACGGCCTCGCCCACCTCTCGAAGCACCGCGTCGCCCTGCACATGGCCCCAGGTGTCGTTGACCCGCTTGAAGTGGTCGATGTCGAGCATCACCAGGGCGACCTCGCCGCCGGTGCCGCGGTCCTGCATGCTGCACAGGCGCGAGACGGCGTCCTGCATGTAGACCCGCGTGAACAGACCGGTGAGCGGGTCGCGGATGCTGCGCTCGTAGATATTCTGCCGTTGCTGGTCGACCTCGCGGAGCATCAGCTCGCGCTCGAGGGCTACCTGCAGGGGCATGGCCAGCTCCTCGGCGATCCAGCCCAGGTCCTGCAGGTCGGCGGGGGCCGAGGCGAGCTCCAGGGTGGCGAGGGCGGTCACCCTCCCGCGATCGGGGTCGAACAGAGGGAGCACCACCTGGGCTGCGCCGTCCGGGCCGTCGAGCAGGAGGAAGGGGGCTTGTCGGTCGGCACCCACGCCGGCCGCTCGCTCCCATCCGAGGCGGTCCAGGCCCAGCGCCCAGCCCAGGTCCGCGTCTCGACCGACCACCTCGCCCCGGTAGCGGGTCTCGGGGCTGAGCAGGACGGTGGCGCCTCCTCCGTCCATGGCCAGGAAACGCAGGCCGGTCACGGGCAGGTGCCGGCGGATGATCTCCAGCAGCCGGCCGGCGATGTCCTTGAAGTCCCGGTAGAGGCTGAGCGCCTGGGTGATCTCCCGCAGGGTGGCGTTGAGGCGGATCAGCCGCATGATGTCGGAGTCCCGGCCGGCCATCAGGTACAGTCCGCAGTCCAGGTGGCGCAGGCGCTCCAGCAGCTGTCCGGCCAGTGGCTGCCGGATGAGCGAGCCGTGCTGCGGGGCGATCAGCCGGTAGGGCACCTTGGCGATCGCCGTCAGGGCGAAGTCCAGGATGTCCCGGCTGGGCATGTAGTGCTCGTGGAAGGGGCGCATGCGCTCGAAGTGCGACTCGTCCTCGGCGAACAGATGAAAGTCCTCGTCCAGGGCGCCGAAGATGTCGCTGGTGAAGACGACCTCCGAGACCGGGTCGAAGGTGCAGATCGCCCCGGCGAAGTGGGCGTAGGGCGTGAAGATGAACTGCAGGGTGCGGTCTTCGAGCGGCAGCGACCACTCGTGCTCGTCGACCAGCCAGAAGGCCATCCGCAGATCGTAGTGCTTGAGCAGCATCGCGCTGCGCCAGTGGGTCACCAGCACGGCGTCGTCCCGGCGGAGCATCAGCCCGATCGCCGGCAGGGAGGCGGTGATGTCGGGGTCCTGGTGCTGGGCGACGAAGTACTTGATCTTGTGGAAGGGGATGATCTCCTCGATCTTGCGCAGGGTGTGGTGGAAGGTGCGCATCGAGCCCGGATCGATCAGCACCGACTGGTCGCCTTGCTCGATCAGATAGGCGTGGCACTGGAAGGGATCGTTGTCCTGCTTGTGGCCCACCCACCAGACGCGGGGCGCGATCTGGACGGCGTGATCGGGGTCGTGGTGGTGATCGAGGTCGACGGGCATGCGCTCTCCGCCGGGGCGGGAGGCAGCGGTGACTCCCTCGACCGGAGGGGATCATCGGCGCGGCGGGAGGGGGCTTGCTGGGGAAGGCGAGGCTGCCGGGCAGGTCCGGTCGACCCGGCCATTGCCTCGCTCCATCGGTCGTGCGAGGCTGCCGGCCATGACGACCCTGGCCCGCAGCTGCGGCTGGTGCGGAAGCGCCTGCCTGGACCCGATGATCTCCCACTGCGCCTCCTGCGGAGGGCCGCTACCCCTGCCTCGCGCGCAGGAGGGCGCGCTCATCGAGCTGGGCCCGCCGCCCCCGCCCGCGCCGCGCGCGCTGCCCGCCGCCTTCCGCCGCGAAGTGCTCGTCTTCAAGAACGTCTACGTGATCATCGGCGGCCTCTTCGTCTTCGTCTTCTTCTGGACCGTGCTCTTCGCGTTGATCGGCGCCCCGCTGCTCTACCTGGGCTGGACCCGTGGCCAGAAGCGGCTGCTGGCGCTCTCGAACGGGGCCACCGTGCAGGGGCGCATCACCGACGTCGACCGCGACACCAGCGTGAGGATCAACGGGCGCAGCCCCTGGCGGATCAGCTTCGAGTACCCGTCCCCCGGCGGTCGCGCCGAGGGGTGGGTGTATGCCTGGAAGCGCCCCGAGCTGCAGCCCGATGACCCGACCTGGGTCGTCTTCCTGCCCGAGGATCCGTCCTCGGCCTGCCTGTGGCCGCCGGTGCGTTGAGGCGGGGCTCCGGGAGTGTGGGGTTGATCAGACAGCCCGCGCCCGCTCCTCCAACGCGAGGCGAAGGCGCACGGCCTCCACCGCGCCATCGGGTGCAGCGCGGGTGCGCAGCCGGCGGGCGGCCTGCGGCGTGATGTCCAGCGCCCAGGCCAGCTCGGAGGTGGGCCAGGCGCTGGCGAGCTGGGCGACGGTGATCCGGGTGCCGACGACCGGGTCGGTGTTGCCGATGAGGGCCGGGTCGGCGGCCAGGGCGGCGCTGGCGGCGTCGACGAGGCGGCGGATGCCGAGGCCGCGCTGGGTGTCGTCGTCGAGGGGCTGGAGCGGCGCGGGGGCGAGCCCGACGTGGGCGTAGGCAGAGCGCAGGCGGAAGCGGGGCAGGGCCTCGGACAGGCGCAGGCGCAGGCTCAGCCCCGGCAGGCGGCGGGCGCCGACGAGGTCGGGGAAGCAGGAGCCGGGCCACAGGGCGGGGTGGCCGGGCAGGCCGTGCTTGGTCGGCTGCTCGAGCACTTAGCGGACCAGCCACTCCAGGTGCCCGCGGCCCCCGACCGGGCGCACGAAGGCGGGGGCGAGGTTGGGGCCGGCCAGCGGGCGGAGGGCGAGGGGCAGCGCGCGGGAGAGCAGGCCGACCGGCTGCGCCTCGCAGAGGAGCACGACGTGGATGTGATCGTCGACGATACAGAAGAGCACGACCCGATCACCGACGGTGCGGGCGAGGGCGTGGAGCGCCCGGCGACGGAGGGCCTCGTCGGGGAGGAGCGCCTGCCGGCCGTCGGAGGCGTAGGTGAGGTGGTAGCTCTGCATGGGAACCGAATCGCGGGGGTAGATTGGTAGAGGTGGGATTCGGTTCCTATCGCGAACTGGATCGGGATAGTAGGCTGGAACCGGGTGAATTCGGTGCGTCAGGGGAACCGGATGTCGATGGTAAGAATCTACCCTATGGATTCGGTTCCCTCAGAAGCCAGACGACGCCCTTACGCGGCCCAGGGTGACCAGCAGCTTGTGGGGGCGCGATTCATCGCGCCCTCTCCCTCGACCTGAGGCGCCTGACGTTTCCGGTACGGCCACGTGGACGGGCGCGATGAATCGCGCCCCTACGACAGTCGAGACGTCAAACCGCGCGTCACCCCACCGGAGCCAGCTGCCACGGTCTCAGCAGATCCACAACGGGCCCCAAACCGGCCACCACACTCCCCAACGCCAACGCGACCAGCAGCCACAGCGACTCCGCCGTCACCGCATTCAGAGTAAACACGAACAGTCCGAAAGCAGCCAGTCCCGTCAGGGCCAGACGCTGCCAACTGCTGAGCCACCAGGACAGCAATCCAGCGGAGATCACCGGGGCCATGGCCAGGCCGAGCGTGGCCAGGACGGGGACGGCGATGCTCTCCAGGCGACCCAGGGCTGTCAGCACCAGGACGAAGACCATCGGTAGACCGAGCAGACAGACCAGCGCGTGCCCGTACAGACGCCGGGCGAGCACATGCCGGTCGAGCGGCAGGCTGGCCCAAGGGGAGAAGGGGCCCGCGCCGGTGCCGAGAGCGGTGCGCCCATATGGCATGAATGCGGCGGCGAGGGCTACGGAGCCGATGCCGAAGCCGAGATGGAACTCGGGCCCAAAGTAGCCGAAGTCGGTCAACGCCAGGGGGATGAGGGCCACCAGCACCATCGGGCTGGCCCGCAGGTGGGCGCGAAGCAGGCCCTGCCCGAAGCCACGCGCGGCGGGCGTGTGTCTGAGGCGAAGCTCAGGCCAGACCAGTCGGGGCAGAGGCCCCAGCGCCAGCAGCAGCGCACCGATGACGATCGAGACGGTGGGCACCACCAGCGGGGTCTCCAGCAGACCAGCCCACCAGGCCAGCCAGACCGCGGCGCCCGGCAGGCTCATGGACAGCAGTTGGGCGAGGACGCCACGGCCGGCCTGCAAGGAGGAGCCGATCACCGCGGGCAGCAGGATGAGCGGCACGACCAGGGCCAACTCAGGCAGCACCGCACCGTGTTGCATCGACCCAGGCAACATGAACTCATTCGGCACCAGCGTGGCCAGGGCGCCCCCGAGGGCCAGGATCGGAGCGGCGGCCAGCGCCTCACCCATTGCGCGGGCCCGCCGGGAAAGCGGGAGCGTGGGCATCGCCGGCCCCCGCTCATCGCTGCGCCAACCGCGGTCGGCTGGCGCCAGCACCCCCTGAACGATCCCGTCTGCGAGGCTGCCCGTGGATGCAAACATCAGGAGCTGCAAGAACAGTGGCATGGCGAGCATCAGCTCCAGGATGGGCACCATCATGCACAGCGCGAACAGGATCAACAACAGCGTCAAGGGGCGGCGCGCTGCGGTCCGCAAGCAAGCCTGCGCGTGTCGGAGGATCATGCCGCACCTCCCATCTCCCACCTCATCATCGCCTCCTCCAGCGTCTGCCCCTCGCCCACCAGCTCCGGCGTGCTCCCCTCGGCGACGACCCTCCCCCGCGCCAGCACCAGCAGCCGGTCGGCGATCCGCTCGATGTCCGCGACCTGGTGAGAGGAGATGATCACGGCCCGCTCCTCGTCCTGGACGACCTCGAGCACGGCCTCCAGCAGTCGCCGCCGCCCGGCCAGATCCAAGCCGGTGGCCGGTTCGTCCAGCAGGACGATCCGTGGACGGTGGCCCAGGGCGCAGACGATGCGCAGGCGGGTTGCCTGCCCTTTGGAGAGGTCGCGCGCCCGCTGTCCGGGCTCCAACTCGAAACGGACCAGAAGATCGCTCACCAGGCTTGGGTCCCAGCGCGGGTAGTAGCCCGAGAGCACCGCCATCAGCTCTCCGACTCGCAGGTCGAAGACCGGTAGATCGTCGCTCATATACCCGAGCCCCTCTCGCACGCGCCCGGGCTGCCGGGCCGGGTCCAGGCCCAGCACCCGCACCTCTCCCGCGTCCCGCGGCGCGAGACCAGCGAGGTGATGCAGCAGCGTGGTCTTGCCCGCGCCGTTGGGCCCCACCAGCCCGACGACCGAGCCGGGCGGCACCTTCCACTCGGGTACAGACAGACGGAAGCCGCCGCGGCGGATCTCCAGGTTGTGAAGCACGACGAGGGGCTCAGGGGCGGTCATCGGGATCTCCGTCGGTCCAGAGGGTGGACAGAAAGCGGCGCTGCTCAGAATCGGGCAAGCCGAGCTGTCGAGCGCGGGACACGGCCTCGGCCAGCACCTGCTGCGCCTCTTCCCGAGCATGCTGGCGGGTGTCCTCGGCCATGGCCCGGACGTAGGTCCCCTGGCCCTGCCGCCGCTCGATCAGGCCGGCCGCCTCGAGATCGGCGTAGGTCCGGCGCACCGTGATCAGGCTGACCAGCGTGTCCTGGGCGAGCTGGCGGACCCCGGGCAACAATGTGCCCGGGGGTAGCGTTCCCGAGGTGATCAACGCCGCGATCTGGTCGTGGAGCTGCCGGTAGAAGGGAACGCCCGAGGCCTGGCTGAGCGAGAGGGGCAGGGAGGGGTTGGTCATGGTGTGTATGCACATATACACAACTCAAGCACCGACCGCAACCCCCCCCCCTCTACGGATTCACAGCCCGTCGGTTCGGAGGTAGCAGCGCAGGGCTACGGCGCGGAGCGCGTTGGCCTCTTCGATGGCCGAGAAGCTGCCCTCGACGGCCTGTCGGGCGTCGCTGCTGTCGTGCCAGGCGGTGCTGACGGAGCCCCAGTGGCTGGCCAGGGTCAGGTCGTCGATGACCCGCTTCAGGTGCTGGCCCATCTGCCAGGCCGCCGAGCGGGTGGGGGTGGTCGAGGGCCAGGCGTCCATGCGCACCACCATGGCGTCGAGCTCGTCGCGGGCATCGCCGATGTACTGGAACCCCAGCGCGGCCGAGGCGGGGTAGCTGCCGGTCACGGAGTGGGCGGCAGAGTCGGCCTCGGCGTGGTCGTAGGCCTCCTCGATCAGGTCCTGCAGGTCATGGACGGCCGAGGGCGTCAGGGCGCTGCACTCGCTTCCCGTGTAGGCGGCGAGCCGGGCGGCTTCGTTCGCGGGAGGCGAGGAGTGGTCGAAGCCCTGGGTGTCCAGCTCGGGGCTGCTGGCGCAGGCGGTCAGGGCGAGGGTCAGGCTGAGGATGACTCGGTTCATGGGGGACTCCGTGACGCCGGGGTTGGTTGGCGTGCGTGCAGTCTCACCGGGCCGAGGCGCCGAGACCTGACCGGGAGATGACCGGTTGGTGATCTCAGCTCGGGCGGGCACCCTTTGGAGCCAGCCGCCAGGGCCACAGCAGGTCTGCCACCGGCGCCAGCCCGGCCACTACGCTGCCCACCGCCAAGGCGACCAGCAGGCCAGGCGACACCGCAGTCACCGCGTCCCACGAAAGAAAGAGCAGTCCGGCCGCCAGGCCCGTCAAAGCGAGGTGGGGCCAGCCGCCGAGCCACCAGGACAACGATGCTGCGGCGATCAAGGGCGCCATGGTCAGGCCGATCGTTGCCAGGATGGGTGCATCGAAGCCATCCACGCGGCCGAGGGCAACCAGCAGCAGCGCGTAGACCGTGGGCAGGCCGAGGAGACTGACCAGGACGTGTGCGTACAGACGGCGGGCGAGCCTGTGGCGGTCGAGTGGGAGGGTGGCCCAGGGAGAAAGGCTTCCCGCTCCGGTGGCGAGCGCCGTGCGCCCATATGGCCTGAACGCGGCTGCAAGGGCCACGGCGCACACGCCGACGCCGACATAGGTCTCCGGCCACTGACTGCTGAATCCGGTCAGCGCCCAGGGGGCGAGGGCAACCAGGACCATCGGACTGGCACGCAGGTGGGCGCGCAGCAAGCCATGGCCGAAACTCCGCGCAGGAGGCAGGCTCCACAACGGAGTGAAGGGCACCCCGATGGGCCAGGAGAGTCGAGGCAGGGGCCCCAGCGCGAGCAGCAGTGTTCCGACGGCGAACGAGACCGCGGGCAGTGCCAGCGGGGACTCGAGCAGGCCCGCTTTCCAAGCCAGCCAGACCGCCGCGCCGGGCAGGCTCCATGCGAAGAACTGGGCGGGCACACCTCGTCCGGCTTGCAAGGAGTAGCCGATCACGGCGGGCAGCACGATCAGAGGCACGACCAGGGCCAGCGGCGCGAACTCCGACAGCAGCCCACCAAAGGGGATCACATCGACCGGCGGGACATGGCTCAGCACCAGGGTGGTCAGGGCACCCGCCAGGGCCAGGATCGGAGCGGCGGCCAGCGCCTCGCCCAGCGCTCGGGCGCGTCGGGACAGCGGAAGTGTTGGCATCGCGGGCCCTCGGTACTCCTCATTCATGGTTCTGCGGTGGATGGGCGCGAGCACAGCCACGACGATCATTTCGGCGAGGATGCCCGTGGCGGCAAACACCAGGAAGTGCACAAACTGTGGCATCGCGCTTAGCACCCAAAGACAAGGCGCCATTGCACAGACTGCGAACAGCACCACCACCAGCGCCAGCGGCCGCCGCGCAGCGTTCCGCAAGCAGGCCCGTGCATGCCGGAGGATCATGCCCCACCTCCTATCTCGATCCTCGCCTTACAGTGCAGCGTCGCCTCCTGCCGGCCATCGGAGGCCTGGGGCATAGGCGAGACGGCAGCTCTACAGGGGAACCGAATGGCGAGGGTAGATGATTAGAGGCGGGATTCAGTTCCATTGGCGCACTGAATCGATGGCATAGGGCGAAACCAGGTGAATTCAGTGCGTCAGGGGAACCGATTGGCGGGGGTAGAGATCTACCTCGCGGATTCGGTTCCCCCATATGGGTCGGGTTCCCCCCTCCGGCCCTTCGGGCCA
>DDSR01000329.1 GCA_002343455.1 Deltaproteobacteria bacterium UBA2385
CTCTACCCCTCAGCCCCCATCGCCATCCTCGCCATCCCCCCACGGCACCCGCTCCCCGCTATCCAGACCGGCATATCGCCCCTCATCCTCCTCCTTCACCAGGTCCGGCATGCTGTCGAGTGGGCTTCGGACGCCCATGGGTCCGCGGTCGAGGACATGGAGGTAGATCATGGTGGTCGAGATGTCGGCGTGCCCGAGCAGCTCCTGCAAGGTGCGGATGTCGGTGCCGTCCTCCAACAGGTGGGTGGCGAAGGAGTGCCGGAAGGTGTGAGTGGTGGCCCGCTTGGTGATCCCCGAGGCGCGGACCGCGTCCTTGACGGCGCGCTGGAGGACGGTCTCGTGGAGGTGGTGGCGCCGTTCCTGGCCGCTCTGTTTGTGGTTGTAGGTTCGGGTGGCGGGAAAGACCCACTGCCATTGCCAGGTCCGTCCATCGCCGCGGAGCTTGCGGTCGAGGCCATCGGGTAGCTCGACCCAGCCCGCTCCTCGATCGAGATCGGCCTGGTGCTGCACGCGGTCTACCTCGAGCTGCGCGCGCAGGGGCTCGTGCAGCAGACGAGGGAGCAGCGTGACGCGGTCCTTGCGGCCCTTGCCCTGGCGAACGATGAGCTGCTGGCGTTGGAAGTCGAGGTCCTTGACGCGCAGGCAGCAGCACTCCATGAGGCGCACGCCCGATCCGTAGAGGACGGTGGCCATGAGGCGGGGCCGCCCTTCCATCTGCGAGATGACGGCCCGCACCTCCTCCCGCGAGAGGACGACGGGCAGGCGCTCCGGACGCTTGGCGCGAACGACCTCGTCGAGCCAGGGCAGGTCGACCTCGAGGACATGCCGGTAGAGGAAGAGGAGGGCAGCGAGGGCCTGGTTCTGGGTGGACGCGCTGACCTCGATGTCGGTCGCGAGGTGGCTCAGGAAGGCCGTGACCTGCTCGGCGCCGAAGAGGACGGGGTCCTTGCGGTCGTTGAACTCGTGGTAGCGCCTCATCCAGCCCAGGTAGGCGTCCTCGGTGCGAGGGCTGAGGTGCCGGAGGCGCATGGCCTCGCGCGCACGCTGGCCGAGGGGGCGAATGAGGGAAGGGGAGTCGGTTGGCGGCTTGGGAGGGGCCATGGTGGGGCAACCTAACCCGGTGGCGGGGGGACTGACTGTCCCCGCGCGGGGACAGGGCAGCACCTGGCTCCCGCCTATGCGGCGATGGACAACCCCTGCCCTCTCCGCGCCACGGCTCCTTCCACGGTCAGGACGAAGCGTGCGACGACCTCCTCCTCCTCCTCCTCCTCCNNATCCGCGCCTCGCAGCTCCACGCCCCGCAGAGATCCTCGCCCACGGGCCGGGCCCGCAGCTCGACCTGCTCCCCGGCCCAGGCGAAGCGCTGGGTGCTCAGCTCGGCCTGCACGACTCGGGCGCGCTCGACGTCCAGGCCGGCGGCGGCCATGCCGTCGAGCACAGCGTGCTGCACGGCCCGGCCGAGGATGGAGACGGGCAGGGCGGGCAGGCCGGCGAAGTGGCCGGCGCAGTCGGCGGCCTGCACGACGGGGAGCCTTCGCGTGAAGCTGCCCTCCGCCCAGCTCCCCGGCGGCCGGGCGGTCGGCTTCGTGTAGGGGCTGGGTCCGCCCTCGGCGGTGGGCTGCTGGCGTTCACCGAACATGGCGAGGAAGCCCTGGTAGGGCAGGACATGGAAGCCGACCCGCAACTGTCCGATGCGGCGCCCATCAGGCGTGTACAGAGAGGCCTGCGCCTCGGCCCGCCCGGCGAGGGGGTCGAGGGAGAGGACGCTCGCTTCGGCGCGCAAGGCGGTGCCGGTGGGGAGGGCGGGGGCCTGGTCGAGGTGCAGCGTGGAGGTGGCGACGGGCCAGGCGTGCCGGCCGGTCTGGGGCCAGAGCCGGGCGCAGGCCAGGGAGCCAAGGATGGCGAGGTGGCGGCCGACCTCTCCCGGGGCGACCTCGCGCTGGTCGAGGAGGTCGGGGACGACGGTGGCCAGGACACGATCGCCCTCGATCCGGAGCTCGCCCAGGGAGAGGTACGGGCGCGTCACACAGATCAGGTCGAGGAGCTCCTCGGCCTGGCGGGGAGCCGCGACGGGCGCGGGCTCCAGGCGCCCGGCGAGCTCGGTGGCGAGGGCGCTCAGCGCCCGCCCGGCGAGGAGCTCCATGGCCGAGAGCTTGAGGTCGAGGCGCTCTCCCAGGCCGACGGCGAGCTCGACGGCGAGGATGGAGTCGAGGCCCTGGTCGCGCAGACTGCGGGCGGGGTCGATGGCCTCGGCCGACGTACGGAAGACGGCGGCGGCGGCCTGCTGGACGGCCTGCTGGACGGCCTGGGCGCGCTGCTCGGGGGGGAGGTCGGCCAGGCCTCCCTCGGACTGCGAGGGGGACTGTTCGCGGCGCAGCTCGGCGAGACGGCGCCAGCCGACGCCGGGGACGGCGCGGGCCCAGCGCTCCCAGTCGATGTCGACGAGGGTGTAGACGGGGGAGGCGCCGGGCAGCGCCAGGGCGAGGCGGTCGAGGAGGGCGTCGGGGGCCATGGGGCGCAGGCCGAGGCCCTGGAGGTGGGCGCGGGTTGCTGCCTCGCGGGCAACGACGCCAGCCTCGTCGAGGGCCCCCATGCTGAGGCAGGTGCCGGGCAGGCCCTGCGAGGCGCGCAGCCAGGCGATGCCGTCGAGGGCGCCGTTGGCGGCGGCGTAGGCGGCCTGGCCGGGGTTGCCGACCTGGGCGGCGATGGAGCCGAGCAGGATGAAGTGGTCCAGATCGCGCTGCCGGGTGGCGAGGTGGAGGGCCCAGGCCCCCTGGGCCTTGGCGCCCATGGCGCGCTCCAGCTCGGCCTCGCCTAGCTCCGCTAGAGGCCGGTCGGCCAGCTCCATGGCGCCGTGCAGGACGCCGCGCAGCTCGGGGATGTCTGCGACGACCTGCTCGACCGCGGCCGGGTCGCGCAGATCGAGGGCGAGGCAGCGCACCCGAACACCGCTAGCCTGGATCTGCTCCAGCAGCGGCGCCTGGTCGGCTGGCACGAGGCCTCGTCGGCTGGCGAGGACGAGCTCCTCCACGCCCTGGCGGGCCAGCCAGCGGGCGGCTCGCAAGCCGAAGCCGGAGAGGCCGCCGGTGACGAGCCAGGCGCCGCGGATGGGGGCCGCGCGCCTGGGGGCGAGCTCGACGTGGCCGGCGCGCAGCCTGATGACGGCCTTGCCGAGCAGCTCACCGCTGGCCAGCGTCCGGAAGGCGGACTCGACCTGGTCGGCGTCGACACGCTCGGTGGGCAGGGGACGCAGGCGGCCATCGACGAAGGCGGCGCTGACCTCGCGGGCCACGGGGGCGAACCAGGCGGGTCGCTCGGTGGCCATGCGGTCGAGGTCGATGGCGATGAAGGAGATGGAGCGGTTGAAGCTGCCGAGGGCGAGGCTGCGGTCGGCGGCGAGGTCCTGCTTGCCGAGCTCCAGGAAGCGGCCCCCGGAGGCGACGAGCTCCAGGCTGCGTCGCAGGGCCGGCCCGGCCAGGGAGTTGAGGACGACGTCGACGCCGCGGCCGCCGGTCAGGGCCCGGACCTCGTCGGCGAAGTCGAGGGTGCGGGAGTCGAGGACGTCCTGGACGCCGAGCTTGCGCAGGGCCTGCCGCTTGGCGGAGGTGCCGGCGGTGGCGATGATCCGGGCGCCGCGGAGCTGGGCGATCTGAACGGCGGCGAGGCCGACCCCGCCGGCGGCGCTGTGGATGAGGACGGTCTCGCCCTCCTCCAGCCGCCCGGCGTGCAGCAGGGCGTACCATGCCGTCAGGAAGACGAACATGCTGGCGCCGGCCTCGACGTCGAGGTTCCCGGGCAGGGGGGTGACGAAGCGGGCGTCGACGCAGAGGTGGGAGCGCAGAGCCCCGCCGCAGTAGGCGAAGACACGATCGCCCTCCGCGAGGCCGACGACGCCCTCGCCGACCCGGCCGACCCGTCCGGCGGCCTCCAGGCCCAGGCCGCGGCCGAGGTAGGCGTTCTCCAGGGCGGCCTCGCCGAGCATGCCCATGGCCTTCATCAGGTCCTTGAAGTTGAGGGAGGCGGCCTCGACCTCGATCTCGACCTCGCCGGGGCCGGGGGGTGGGCGCCCGACCGCCCGCCAGACCAGGCTGTCGAGCAGGCCGGGGCGGCCGATCTCCAGGGCCATGGGCTCGCTGCCGGCCTCTACGGCGCGGGGGAGGAGGGGAGCGGGCAGGGCGCTCGGTTCGACCCTGCGCAGGCGACGGGCGAGCAGACGGGAGGGGGAGCGCAGGGCCGCCTCCTCCTCTGAGCTAGCAGTGCTAGACTCAAGCCCGGGGCCGAGATCGAGCAGGGAGAGGCCCAGCTCGGGGTGCTCGTTCATGGCGACGCGGACCAGCCCCTGGGCGGCGGCGGCGGCCGGGTCGACCGGCTCTCCGGGGGTCACGGCGACGCCTCCGCGGGTGATGACGAGGGTGCGGCGGGAGCCCTCCTGCCGGGCCCGCTGGATATCGGCCAGCAGCCTGCGGCAGGCCTCCAGCCCGACCGGATCGTCGGCGCTGGGCTCGACCTGGATGATCCGGGCCTCCTGCGCCGGCCCCGCCTCCACCTCGACCCAGGCGGCCTGGTGCAGCCAGGCGCGGCCCTCCTCCCGCCGCAGGACGGCCTCGCAGCGCAGGCCGCGGACCTCGGCGAGCACCGTGCCGCGGTCGTCTAGCAGTGCTAGATCGCCCTCCCAGGCGCCGGGCCGGGACTGGACCAGCCTGCCGTGCAGCAGGGCCCTCTGGCCTACCGGTGCTAGGGAGCGGGCCCGGCGCAGTCCGACGGGCAGGACGGTGGCCTTGCCCTCGGGCCGGGCCAGGGCGACCATGGCCTGGAAGGCGGAGTCGAGCAGGGCAGGGTGGACCGCCCAGCCCTCGGCCTGGACCTCGATCTCCAGCTCGGCGAAGAGCTCCTCGCCGCGGCGCCAGGCGGCGCGGAGCCCGCGGAAGGCGGGGCCATAGCGCAGGCCGCGGGCCTCCAGCTCTGCGTAGAGGGCCTCGATGTCGATGGCCTCTCCGTTGTCGACGACGCGGGCGCGGAGGGCCGGGAGGTCGACGGGGGCCGGCGGGCGGAGGCGACCTCCGGCGGCGAGGCGACCGCTGGCCTGGCGGGTCCAGCTGCCCTCGCCGACCCGGCCGTGCAGCTCGATGCGGGCCTCGGGGCCAGCCTCGACCCGCAGATCGACGGCGGCGCCGGCGGGCAGGACGACGGCCTGCTCGAAGCGGAGCTCCTCGACCTGGCGGTCCTCCCCGAGCTCGGCGGCGGCGGCGAAGCAGGCCTCGACCAGGGCGGCGCCGGGCAGGACGACGCTGTCCTCGACCTGGTGCTGGGTCAGCCAGCCGAGCGCGGGACCGGCGAGGCGGGTGGTCCAGGCCGGGCTGGGGCCCTCGGCGCGGCGCTGGAGCAAGGGGTGGGCCTCGGGGCGCCCCAGGCGCAGCGCGCGGGCGGAGGCGGTCTCGGCCCAGTGGTGGCCTCGCTGCCAGGGGGTGCGGGGCAGGTCCAGGCGGCGACCCTCGGGGGCGAGGGCCTCCCAGCGCAGCGGGTGGCCGGCCAGCCAGGCATCACCTAGCGCTGCTAGTAGCTCGCGGCGCTCGTCCTGGCCGCGGCGAAGGCTGTGCAGGGTGCGGCCCTGGATGGCACGGGCGCGCAGAGTGGCCTGGATGGAGGGCCCCAGGACCGGGTGCGGACCGAGCTCCTGGAAGAGGCGCATGCCGTCGTCGAGCGCGACCCCGACGGCCTGGAGCAGGGAGACGGGCTGGCGGGTGTTGCCCCACCAGTAGGCGGCGTCGTGGACGGCGCCCTCGACCTGCCGCCCGGTCAGGGTGGAGTAGAGGGGGAGGGTCGGGGCCTTGGGCCGCAGCTCCTGGAGGGAGGCGAGCATCTCCTCGCGCAGGGGGTCCATCGCGGGGGAGTGGTAGGGGACCTCGACCCGCACGGGGCGGGCGAAGACGCCCTCGGCCTCGGCGCGGGAGCTGACCTCCTCCAGGGCCGCGTTCGGGCCGGCCAGGGTGACCATGTCCGGGGCGTTGTCGGCGGCGACGACGACGGGCAGGCCCTCGATCAGGGTCTCGGCGGCCTCGCGGCCCAGGCCCAGGGCCAGCATTCCGCCCTGGCCGGCGGCCCGCTGCTGCAGGCGGCTGCGGTGGACGGAGACGGTGACGGCCTCGGGCAGGCTGAGGCAGCCGGCAGCCCAGGCGGCGGCGACCTCGCCGACGGAGTGGCCCAGGATGGCGTCGGGCGGGGGGCCCCAGGCGAGCAGGAGCCGGGTGAGGCCGACCTGGATCAGCAAGTTGGCGGGCTGGGCGATCTCGTTGCGGGCCATGCGGGAGCTCTGCTCGTCGGCCAGCAGCTCGTCGAGGATNNGCGTCGACCTCGCGCAGGGCCTGGGCGAAGACGGGCTCCTGGGCGTAGAGCTGGCGGCCCATTCCCCACCACTGCGGGCCCATGCCGGTGTAGACCCAGATGCGGCCGGGAACGGGCTCGGCCGGGGTGCGTACAGAGGGGTGCGCGCGGCCCTCGGACAGCGCGGTGAGCGCCTCGCGCAGCTCGTCGGGGCCGTGGACGATCAAGGC
>DDSR01000014.1 GCA_002343455.1 Deltaproteobacteria bacterium UBA2385
CTCTAGCTCCCGCCCCCTCCGGTTCCTCCCCGCCTCCCTCGAATGGAAGCCCCGATGCGCCTCGTCCGCCCCCGCGATCTCCTCGTCACCTTCGAACCCGACGGCATGGTCCTGCTCAAGAGCACCAGCCGCGGGGCAGGGGCGCGGGCCCCGGCCTGGGCGGTCGGCGTGCTCTCGGCCTGCGAGCACCCCCGGACCCGCCAGGAGCTGGTCGAGGGCATGGGGCCGGCCGCCGGGCAGGCCTTCGATGGCCTCGCCGCCGCCGGACTGCTGGTCCCCGAAGAGGAAGCCGCCGCCACCCCGGTCATCTTCGCCAACTACGCCGGCGTCGACGTGCACCGGGCCATGCTCAACGACGAGGTCCGGCTGCGCGGCTACTGGGAGGGCCTGGGCGCCGTCGTCCGCGAAGGCGACGTCGTCATCGACGCCGGCAGCGGCACCGGCGTGCTGGCCGTGATGGCCGCCCTGCGCGGCGCGGCCCGGGTCTACGCCATCGAGCGCACCGACATGGCCGCCGTGATCAGCAAGGTCGCCGTCGACAGCGGGGTCGGCGACCGGGTCATCGTCGTGCGCGGCGACGTCGGCACCGTGCAGCTGCCCGAGAAGGCCCGGGTGATGGTCACCGAGACCTTCGGCCACTTCGCCGTGGCCGAGGGCATGATGGAGGATGTGCTGGCCTGCGCCGAGCGCAACATGGTCCCCGAGCGGGTCATCGTGCCCGGCGCCTTCACCCTGCACCTCGCCCCCATGCCGGTCTCGCCCCCCGATCTGCTCGGCGCCTTCCGGGTCTACGACAGCGGCCTGGACCTGCGCTGCCTGCTGGGCGACGCCCGCGGTCGGGCCCACGATCGCGTCGTCGAGCCCGCCGAGGTCGGCCCCACCGTCGACCTCTGCACCGTCTCGATGCCCTGCGAGACCGAGCTCCAGTGCGAGTTCGAGCTCAGCCAGCCCGCCGAGGCCCTCTGCGCCTGGTTCACGCTGCACATGGCCCCCGGGGTCGACATGCTCAGCGGACCCCACGACCCGCCGACCCACTGGAAGCAGAGTCTGCTGCCGATCCGCCTGCCGGCCGGTCGGCACAGCCTGGAGATCAGCCGCGCGCCCGAAGACGGCCGCACCATCGTGATCGCCATCGACGGTCACGAAGTCCGCTGCCGCTGATGGCGAGACGGCCGAAGCCTGCCCGCCTGGTCCACCTCGACCGCCTGGAACCCAAGGGCCTGGGGGGAGAGGACGAGGCCGGCCGTCGCTACGAGCTGCGCGCCGGCGCCGTCGGGTCCTCGGTCCTGATCCGCCCCGGTCGAGGCGGGAAGGCCGAGGTCCTCGAGCTCGCCGAGCCCGCCCCGGACCAGGTCCCGGCCCCCTGCCCGCTGTACGGGGTCTGCGGCGGCTGTCAGCTCCAGACCATGCCCCTGGCGCGCCAACGCGCCGAGAAGGCCTTGCTGGTCGAGCGGCTGGCCGGCCATCCGGTCGCCGGAGTCGAAGGGAGCAGCGAGGGCTACGGCTACCGCAACAAGCTGGAGCTCTCCTTCCGCTCGCGGCGCTTCCTGGCCGAGCCGGTCGAGGAGGCCGAGGGCTGCCACCTGGGCTTCCATCCGCCGGGCTGGCACAGCCGCGTCGTCGAGGTGCGCTCCTGCCCGCTCGGCACCCCGGCCATGAACCGTGTCCTGGAGCGCGTCCACGCCCTGGCCCCCAGCCCCGCCTGGGACGCCCGCGCCGGCCGGGCGGGCTGGCGGCACCTGGTCATGCGCCAGGGCGACGAGGGGGTGCTCGTCACCCTCTTCACCAGCTCGGACATCGATCCCGCCGAGGTCCAGCGCGTCGCCGCCGGCCTGCGCGAGCTTCCCGAGCTCAGCGGCCTGCTGTGGCGGGTCAACGACAGCGTCGCCGACGTCGCCGAGGGGGCGCTGCGCGAGGTCCTGCACGGCCAGGCCGAGCTGTCCATCACCGTCAACGGGCTGCCGATGCGCCTGCCGCCCGACGCCTTCTTCCAGGTCAACACCGAAGGGGCCGGGCAGCTCTTCGATCGAATCGGCGCCATGCTGGGCCAGGGCCCCGGCACCCTGCTCGACCTGTACTGCGGGGTCGGCGCCATCGGCCTCGTCCTGGCCAGCGCCGGCCAGCGCGTGATCGGCGTCGAGCTGCTGGAGAGCGCCGTGGCCGTCGCCCGCGAGAACGCCGCGCGGCTGGGCCTGCCCGGCGAGTGGCACGCCGGCCCGGTCGAGGAGATCCTGCCCGGCCTCGATCTGAGCGGACCGCTGCGCGTCGTGGTCGACCCGCCCCGGGCCGGCCTGCACCCCAAGGCCGCCGCCTTCCTGGCCGATCTGCAGGCCGAGGTGCTGATCTACGTCGCCTGCAACCCCGCCAGCCTGGGGCGCGACCGGGTAGCGCTGGAGGCCGGTGGCTGGATCCTGGAGGAGCTGCACGTGGTCGATCTGTTCCCGCAGACCCGCCACGTCGAGGCAGTCGCTCGCTTCATCCGGCGCTGAGCGAGGGCCGGCGCTGAGCGAGGGCCGGCGCTGAGCGAGGGCCGGTGCTGAGCGAGTCTGCTTGCATCCTTCAATCGTCACTGTTTGTCTCAGTCGTCGATAGTTGTTGACACAGGAGAATTCGCCGATGGTCGAACTCCTTTGTCACTATGACAACCATCACACTACTACTCCTGGCCTGCCGCGCAGTCCCCCTGGCCGAGACGCCGCCGATCCAAGATTTCGAACTTGGACAGGAGGAGGGCGCCGGCAATGTCGTCGCCGTCCAGGCCTGGATGGACCCCAGCGCCTACGCCTCCGAGCGAAACTACGACACGCGGCTGCGTGGGTACCTCGACGAGGCCCAACAGCGCGGCTGGCTGCAGGATGACACCCTCGTCGTGCTCCCCGAGCAGATTGCTTCCTGGCTCTTCCTGCTCGGGGAGCCCGACCGTGTCATCAACGCCGAGACCGCCGAGCAGGCGCTGCGTCGCATGGTCCCCGGCCACCTCGTGGACTACCTGGCCCTGACGAAGGACGCCCCGGCCGAGGACCCTTACCAGTACGCCCTCTTCGCCCTCAAGGCCGAGTCCGTCGCCGACGTCTGGCAGCGGGTCAGCGCCTCGATCGCCGTCGACTACGGGATCACCCTCTTCGCCGGATCGGCCTGGCTGCCCGGGCCGGAGCTCGTGGACGGTCAGCTCCAGGTCGACACCACCGAGCCCATCCGAAACGTCAGCTTCGTCGTCGGTCCCGACGGCGAGATCCTGGGCGATCTGACCATGAAGGTCTTCCCCTCCTCCGGCGAGCAGCTCCTGGTCGAGCCGGCCGACATCGCCGACCTCCGCACGATCCCCACCTCCCTGGGCGAGATCGCCGTGCTGCTGGGCGAGGACGCCTGGTACCCGAACGCCTGGCGCGCCATCCGCGACTCCAAGCCCGTCGTCGCCATCTCCCCCTACTGGTCCTCCCCCTTTGGCGCCTGGGTCGACCGCTGGGGAGGCTACAGCGGCTTCGAGCGCCCCCCCGATGTGCCGCGCGAGGACGAGAAGGAGCTGCTGCTCTCCGAGGCCTTCCTGGCGCACGGCCTGCCTGGCCGCCTCTCCGACCACGACGTGCTCGAAGGTGTGACGGTCCCGCTGCGAGGCCGACTGTACGACCTCGGCACCGACGGCGCCATCATCGGCGTGCTGGGCGCCGTCGCCACCGAGGGCCCCCTGGTCGACGCGCCGGTCTTGCTGAACCTGTGGTTGCCCCAGGCGAGCTAACGCTTCTGTACTGAGGGGCCTGCCCGCCTGCGACGCCGCAGGATCAGCGGAGCCAGCACCAGGCCTGCCCAGGCGCCTCCGCCGAGGTTGGCGCAGGAGCAGCCGCCCTTTCCCGGGTCCTCGCCGAGCTCGTCCCCTCCCCCGTCGCCGGTGCTGCCCCCG
>DDSR01000205.1 GCA_002343455.1 Deltaproteobacteria bacterium UBA2385
GCGAGGCCCCAGCCCCACCCGCAGCTTCTGGAGTTCAGAGCTTCACAGCGGCGTGGGCGATGACGACCAGCCGGTCGCCGGCGCACAGCAGCTCGTCGGAGGGAGGGTTGACCCGGCTGGCCTCACCCGGCCGGTCCAGCGAGACCAGCACGGCCTCGTGGTCCTGCTTCAGCTCGTGTTGCACGACCAGGACCGACTTGCCGACCAGCCGCCGCGGCAGCTCGACGCTGTGCAGGGCGTTGCCCGCGCTGGGGGTGAGCAGATCGCTGATCACGGCCGAGACGCCGCGGCTGCGGCCGATCGAGCCCATCAGGGCCCCGGCGTACCAGTCGCGGATCACCACCGCCTCGACGCCGGCCATGCGCAGCAGGTCCTCGTGCTGGCTGTTGATCAGCTCGGCGCAGACGAAGATGCCGGGGGCCATGCGCTCGATGGTCAGGGCCGTCAGCACCGTGCGGGCGTCGCGGTCGGGGTAGCCGCGGTTGCCGTGCTTGTCCGAGAGGATGATCACCCCCGAGGCGCGCTTCACGCTGAGCGTCTCCAGCACCTCCACCCGGGTGTAGTCCGCGCGCAGGAAGTAGAGCCGGTCGTGCTGGGCCCGCAGGGTGGCCAGCTCGGGGGGCTCCTCCTCCTCCTCGCAGACGATGACGATCGCGCGGCCGGGGGGGCCTCCTCCCACCAGCTCGCGGAGCATGGTCGCCCCCGCCGTGTTCCACCCGCAGACCAGGATGTGCTCGGAGAGATCGCCCATGTAGTGCATGTCCAGGTTCCCACGTTGCGAGAGGGCGGCGGTCATGGTCGCCGAGACGGCGCCGATGAATACGCCGAAGACGGTCAGGCCGCCCAGCATCAGGCCGAAGGTCACCCAGCGCCCGGCCGGCGAGATCGGCACGCCCCCGATCGGCTCGCCGCCGACCAGGGTGTAGAGGGCGAACCAGGCGGTGGCTTCCAGGCTGGCCGGGTCCAGGCCGCCCGCGTCGTAGGCCATCGAGCCCTGCACGGCGTGCAGCAGCACCGCCCCGGCCAGCACCATCGCCGCGCTGGCGGTGGAGAGCACGGCGATCTCGGACATCGTCCGACCGAGCATCCCGCGCAGCAGGCGGGTCCTCCGCTGGAGCAGGGAGCCGGCCCGGAAGAGGCGCAGCAGCATCAGCACCCGCAGCAGGCGCAGGGGTCGGAAGAGGGGCACCACCGCCAGGATGTCGATCCAGTAGCGGGCGAAGAAGTCGCGCTTGCGAGGGGCGATCCAGAAGCGCAGGCTGAGCTCGACGGCGAACAGGCCCGCCGTCAGATCGCTGAGCAGCGAGAAGAGCCACTGCGAGGGCCGCCCGCGGCTGGCCTCCTCGGCGAGCACGGCCCCGACCGCCACCAGGATCAGCACGATCAGCACCAGCTCGGTCTTCGGATGGTGCAGGAAGCGCTCGACCCGCTGGCGAAGCCGCTCGACCCGGGTGCCGGGACCCTGCGTCCGAATGGGCCTGCGCGGGCGGTCTGGCGGGGCGTTGGGCACGACTTCTCGGGGAGGCTGGCTTGGGCCGGCTAACCGCGCGCGCTATGACCGACCCGATGAACGACGACCTCACCCGCACGCCCCCCGCGACGCCCACCTTCGACCCCGACGCCGCCGCCACGGCCGAGGGCCTCTTCGGCCTGGATCTGGACCCGCTCCAGGCCCGAGTCCAGGTCATCCCGGTGCCCTGGGAGGCGACCGCCAGCTACGGCCGCGGCACCCGCCACGGACCCGCCGCCGTCCTGCGCGCCAGCCGGCAGGTCGATCTGGAGGACCCCGACTTCGGCCCCGTCTGGGAGGCCGGCATCGGCCTGCTGGACCTGGGAGACGGGGTGCAGCGGGCCAGCGATCGGGTCGAAGCCGACGCCCTCGCCGTCATCGAGAGCGGCGGCCAGCGCCCCGACCTCGCCGCCCGGGTCGACCGGGTCGCCGACGAGGTCCAGCTCAACGTCCAGGCCCAGGCCGCCCGCATCCTGGCCGACGGCCGCATCCCGGCGGTCCTGGGCGGCGATCACAGCACCCCCTTCGGCCTGCACAAGGCCATCTGCCGGGCCTTCCCCGGCGTCGGCTTCCTGCACATCGACGCCCACGCCGATCTGCGCCAGGCCTTCCTCGGCTTCCGCCACAGCCACGCCAGCATCTTCCACAACACGATGGGCCTTCCCGGCGCGGGCCGGCTGGTCGGCGTCGGCTGGCGGGACATCGGCTCGGCCGAGCGGGCGCGCATCGCCGAGGATCCGCGCATCCGGCCCTTCTTCGACCACGACATCGCCCGCGAGCTGGCCGGCGGCGGCACCTGGCGGGACATCGCCGCCCGCATCGTCGAGGCCCTGCCCCCCGTCGTGCACATCAGCGTCGACATCGACGGCCTGGACCCCACCCTCTGCCCCAGCACCGGCACCCCCGTGCCCGGCGGCCTCAGCTTCCGCGATCTGCAGGTCCTGCTGAGGCTGCTGGCCAGCGAGCGCAAGGTCGTCGGCTTCGACCTGGTCGAGGTCAACCCCGGCCGCTGGCCGCTCGAAGACCACGAGCGCGACGGCATCGACGCCATCGTCGGCGCCCGGGTGCTCTACAAGCTGGCTGGCTGCGCCCTCAGCTCGACAGGGCTGGGGTGATCCCCTTGCTGGCCCTGGCGCTGGCGCAGGCCGCCGAGCCCGCCGCGCTCCTGGAGCAGGCCCGCCGCGCCGAGCGCGAGGGTCGGCCTGCGGACGAGGTGGCCGCCTGCACCGAGCTGCTCGCCCTGGAGGCCGGCGGTGGCCCGGCCCGGGTCTGCGAGGAGCGCCTCGCCTGGCTGGCGGCGCGGGAGGACCCCGGGGGAGGCTTCCAGGGCCTGACCCGGCTGGAGCAGGGCCGCCGCGGGGGCGAGCTGGAGCCCGTGGCTCAAGACCCGAGCGTCTCGCCCACCGTGCGCGCTGAGGCTTCCGTGGCCCTCTCCAGCCGCGCGCTGGCGGAGGATCCAACGCTGGCCCTCCACTGGACCGAGGCCTGGTGGCCGGGCGAGGCGCTCCCAGCCCAGACCCGGGTGCTGGTCGGCCGCGCCCGGCTGCGCGCGCTGATCGCCCTGGGCCGCGAGGACGAGGCCCGCGCCGTCGACGCCGCCCTGGGTCAGAGCTCCTCCTCCGCCCAGGTCCCGCTGCGCCTCGCGAGGCGTGAACAGATCGGCCGCCTCTCCGGCCTGGGGGCGGCGGCCTGGGCCCTGCCCTCCCTCCCCCTCGCCCTGATCGGCTGGCGTCGAGCGCCTCGCCCTCGCCCGCTGGGCCTGCTGCCCCTGGCCCTGGTCGGCCTGGGCTCCCTGGGGCTGGCGGTCGCCTGGGAGCGCAGCCTGCTCGCCCCCTTCGCCATGCTGCTGGCGGGTCTGCTGCTCTCCCACCTGCTCGCCGCCGGCGGCGCCCTCGCCCTGCAGTCGCGCCCCGTCTGGCGTGGGCTGTACGGCCTCGCCAGCGCCCTGGGCACGGGCGCCCTCGCCCTGTTCTTGATGCAGCGCGGAGATCTACTCTCCTGGCTGGGCTTGTGATCCGCTCCCTGCAGCGCGGGCACGCCCCCAACTGTTCGAGCAGCGGCAGCGTCGTCGGCGCCGCCCTGCTCAGCACGGCCGGGGCCGCCGTGATCGTCAACGCCTTCGCCTGGCGGTTCCTGCGCTGGCTGGAGGGAGGCTCGCCCCCCGGGGGAGAGCCGCCGCGCCTGCGCCAGGAGGGCGAGGAGGCCCTGCTCTCCGACGCCGAGGGCAGCATCGCCGTGCTGGACGCCGAGGGCGCCGAGGCCGCACGCGAGCGAGGCGTTGTCGAGGTCGGCGGGGGTCAGCCGGTGCCCGGTGCGCTGACCGCCCCCACCGAGGTCCACCTCGCGATCACTGACCGCTGCCCGGTGCGCTGCGCCGGCTGCTACCTGGAGGCCGGCCCCCAGGGCCAGGATCGGCCCCTGGACGGCCTCGTCGCCGAGCTCGACGCCCTGTCGGCGATGGGCGTGCTGGAGCTCGCGTTCGGCGGGGGAGAGGTGCTGCTGCGCCCCGATCTGCTGGATCTGCTGGACGAGGCCCGCGCCCGCGGGATGCGCCCCAACCTGACCAGCTCCGGCTTCGGCCTCAGCCCCGAGCTGGCCCGCGCCCTGCGCGACCGGGTCGGCCAGGTCAACATCAGCCTGGACGGCCTGGGCGCCATCTACCGCCGGGTGCGAGGCTTCGAAGGCGCCGAGCTGGGCCTGCGGGCCATTCGTACATTGAGCGAGGCAGGGGTCCGCGTCGGGGTCAACACCGTCCTGACCCGCCCCCTGCTGGAGGAGGAGGGCGCTCTGGCGGCGTTGGGCGAGGCCATCGCCCAGGCCGGGGCCAGCGAGTGGCAGTGGCTGCGCTTCAAGCCCGCCGGGCGAGGGGCGGAGGTCTATGAACAGATGGTGCCCTCGCCCGCCCAGGCCCAGGCCCTCTGGCCCGCCGCCCTGGCGCTCGAACAGAGCACTGGGCTGGTCCTTCGTTTCGACTGCGCCATGATGCCCTTCCTGGTCTCCCATCAACCGCCGCTGGAGGCCCTGCAGCGCCTCGCCGTGCGCGGCTGCCCCGGCGGGCACTCGCTCTGGGCGCGTGGGGTGGACGGAGGCTGGGCCCCCTGCTCCTTCGTGCCGGGCGAGGCGGTCCAGGATCCGGCCCAAGCCTGGCGGGAGCAGCCCACCCTGCTCGCCTGGCGGGAGCGTGCCCAGGCGCCGCCGGAGCCCTGCGCCTCGTGCGAGTACCGGGAGATCTGCCGCGGGGGCTGCCGGGTGGTCGCTGCGTTTCGGGGGCAGCCCATGGCGGCCGACCCGGAGTGTCCACGGGTGATCCTTTGGGCCGCCTGAGCGCGCGGCTGCGCATGAACCTTGCGGCCGCAGCGCTCTGTTTTGCGCTGATCTGCTGCCTGTCCTACGCCGGGCAGCGGCTCTGGGACGCGCGCACCGAGCCGGCGATCGGCACGGTGACGCTGCAGGCCACCATCCCCTACTACTGGCGGCTGGCGATCACCGCCCTGCATGGCCTGGGCGCGGCGGCCCTGGCCTACTGGGGCCTGCCCGAGTCGGCGGCCGAGCGGCTGCTCCGGGTCACACCCTGGCTGGTGCCCCTGGTGGTGCTCCCCGCCGCCATCGCCATGCTGATGGTCCCATGAGCCCGGCGGAATTCTTCCTGTTCGAGCGCCTCCACGGGCACCTCGCCGTCCTGGGCCTGGCCGTGCTGGCGCACCCGATCCTCAGCCTGGGGCGTCCGGGCCTCTCCCGCGGGACCCGCCTCTCGGCCCTCATCGCGGCCGCCTTGCTCTCGCTGTCCTTCGCTTCTGGCTTGTGGATCTACCCGCCATACCGAGCGCTGGTGAAGCCCGAGCTGGTCCGCGAGGCCTTGCCGCTGGCCCTCCGCTTCGAGAGCAAGGAGCACCTCGCGGCCATCTGCCTCGCCCTGGCGCTGGGAGGCGTGGGCGTGCTCCTCTCCGCGGGCCGACACCCCACCGGGCGCCGGGCGGCGAGGGTGCTCTTCCTCCTGTCCTTCCTGGTCGGCCTGCTGACCGGCGCCCTGGGGGTGTTCGTCGCCGCCGGCGGTCAGGCGCTCTGAGCTGAAGGGGACAGGATTGATCGGTAGACCTGAAC
>DDSR01000215.1 GCA_002343455.1 Deltaproteobacteria bacterium UBA2385
CCCCAACCCACCCCGCCCACTCCCGCATCCGGTGGGCAATCTCGCCCACAACAGGTCGGGAGGCTAACGGTGACCCGGTCCCTGGACAGCACTTTGCCGCCTACCCAGACTGAACCGAGGGTCCACAAGCCTCTCGCCCCGGAGGTGCCGTCAACTACCCCATCCCGGGTCCACAAGGCGGGGCCGGAGCAGGGTCCAGAACGAGGTGCTTGGGAGCCCGCGTAGCCTCCCGAGACCAGTCTCACCGCGCGCGACGACGCGCAAGGGTGAGCATCCGCCTCACGGTCGCCTCCCATCCGCCGTTCCGAATCCGGTGCTCCCAGAGCCGGAGCACGCTGCCCCCCTGTCGGCGTCGGGTCCTCGTCACCCGCGAGTCCCCTGCGGCGGTTCGAGGCGATCATGGCATCCCAGAACTCACGCGCCCGGACAGAAATTGTCTGCCCATCCTCCCGGGGCCCGATGGCAGACCTGGCAGACCTNNCGGCAGGTCTGCCATCCGAGGATCAGCCTGCCATCGATCTTCCAGAGCCGATGGCAGACCTGGCAGACCTCGCCCCCGCCGCCATACGCGCGCGCGTACATTTTTCTGGAGGAGTCCGGCCGGTGGTCGGAGTCGGGAGAGCGGCGGAGCAGGAGCCGGGACCTCGAAATTAGAAACGCCGGATCACGAAGGGGGGCGGCCAGCCTCGCGGGAGGTCTGCCATCGTCGAGAAATGACCGTAGCAGCGAAGCTATTCGTGGCAGACCTGCCGAAAACTGAGGTCTGCCAAGGTCTGCCAGGTCTGCCATGCCGGACGTCGACTCCTCGCCTTCCCGATCAGCCCGTGACCGCATAGATCGGGCGGATGAAGTCACGCTGACACCCCAGGAGGAGGAGCAGGCCGTGGGCAAGTTCAACCCCAGGAAGTTCGTCAACCCGGACACCTTGAAGCGGGTGTCCTTCGCGAACCTGCTGCTGCTCCTGCGGCAGCCAGGCATCCGGGAGTATCTGGAGGGATACGCCGACGGCGGGACCGGGCCCCGGATGGCCCTCGCCGCCACCGAGGCCGACTTCGACTACGATCGCCTCGCCCGCGTGCTGCTCATGCCCGAGGACGGGTACCCCGACGACCTCGCCGACGCGCTCCACCACATCGCGGAGCTGGCGGACTCGGAGGCCGTTCACCAGCTCCAGGAGGAGATGGGCGACGCGCTCGACCTGACCACGCTCGGTGACGAGCCGTCCCCAGCCGACATCGCGTTGCACGCCTGGCTGCGGGACCGCCCGGCGGTGGAGCGCGTTCTCGGCCGGCAGTTCCTCGACCGGCCGAAGGCGTTCCTTCACTTCCTCGGGCCGGCACTCTCGGGCCCGGCGCTGGGCGTCGTCGACGACGACCGCCTCAAGCCGCTGATCGGGCAACTGAAGGCGTGGTACCTGAAGAAGAAGGGCAGCGACTTCGTGCGCGTCCTGCCCTACGAACGAGGGGATGCCTGGTGGTTCCTGGTGCGGCACGCCATGCCCCCACAGCGCCAGTCGGTGATCAAGGACGGCAAGCCGACCAGCACTGTCGAGCGCCCGGAGAAGCACGACATCGTGGTCTACACCCCCGAGCGCGACGAGCTGGCGATCCACGCATCGAGCAAGGGCGAGCAGGATCTCTACCGCGAGGCGTTCGGCCTCCACCTGTTCCCGGGCGGCCGGAAGTTCACCGACACCGGCAAGTACAGCCTCAAGCCGCTCGCCGAGAAGCGAGAGGACGCGCTCAGCGTCGCCGCTATCGATGGCCTCGACTCCGTCGTACTGGTCCAGCTCCAGGTGGTGTTGGGGCCCGGCGTGGTGCAGTCCATCAGCGCGCCAGACGTGATGGCCTTCTATGCGTCGCGGGAGAAGTGGAAGTTCCCAGAGGACCCGAGCGCCGCCACCTTCGACGTGCGCTTCACGGGCGCGAAGGGTCGGCCCCGGAAGCTGACCATCCGCAAGCCCAACGTCGCCAAGTACCACCGCGAGGGCGACAAGGACCTGATCGATGTCTGGATGAAGAGGAACGGCTTCATCCCGGAGAAGGCGAAGAAGTGAGACCCGGGGCTGCTCTCTGGCGCGTGCTTGCCGAGGGTGCCGATCTCCTGGACACGGCGCCTGGGTGGGCCGCTCGCCTCGGGGTGGACCATGGCGCCCTGGGGACCATCCTCGTGGGCACCACCCGGCGCGCGCTGCACTGGCCCTGCGGTCTGGGTCGGGACTCCTGTTGGCGGCGACTGGTCCCGGAGGGCGACGGATTCACGGCCGTCTGCGCCGACGAGGACTGGTCCTGCCAGCCGGAGTCCGTGCGTCCAGCCGACTCATGGCTGTACCGGCTCGACGAGGGTGGCATCGTGAGTGCTGTGCGTGCGGGGCTGGCCCTTGCCGGCGCGGCGCAACGCCGCCTCCTGCCGGGCACTTGGTGGGTCGGCGGCCGGGACTTCGGCGAGGTGTCCGTCGGCTTCTACTTGACCACCGACACCGACCGGCCCGCGCTCGACGCTGTGACGGCCGACGCGGACGCAGGCGAGAAGGAGCTGGTGGTCCTGCTCGCCGCCGCAGAGCCGGATCGCCCGGTGGCGGCTCTGGCCGAGGACCGCGGGATCGACGTGCGCCCGCTGGGGGCGATAGCGGAGCTGCACGAGGGCGGGTCGCTGACCTTCGACCTGTGCGACCTGGTCCTGCGCCATCGGTTCCGGGGACTGGAGGACCCATCGCCGCTTCTGACGGATCGCATCCGGCTACTCCTGCACCCGCTCGGCGGGACAGTGTGGCTCGACCGCGCCCCCCTGCCTCTGTCGAAGGGGAAGAAACTGCCGTGGGCCCTGCTCGGGGCGTTGGCGGATCGCCCTGGACGAGACGTGCTCCGCAAGGAACTGCTTCCGGCGGTCTTTCCGGAGTACGGGGATCACAATAAGGGCCAACGATGGCACGAGAGGCTCAGGCAGGCCCGCGACGAGCTGCCCGAGGCGCCCTGGCCCATCTCGGCCGTGCCCGGCGGCTTCGAGGACGGCGGCTACCGGCTCGACCTCTTCCGGGAGGAGATCGCCTGGTGGAGCGACCGACCTGAGGCCAGGCCGGCCAAGCCCGACCAGCGCGGGAAGCGCAAGGCCATCCGACCGAGAAAGTGAAGCTATGACGCGGCAATAGGGGGGACGGGGCATCGCGGCGGCTCGGATGGCTCGCGAGATCCGACTGGCCAGCCGACCGACCGCGCGCTCGGGCTGGGTTCGACTGGTGGGCAGGAACCCGCCCGTGTCCAACGCCCCGCCAACCCCCGCCCCGTCGCCTCGCTGGCCCTCCCATGGGAGGTCCGCGTGAGCCGTCGCGCGCCCCGCAACACCCTGGCCCAGGAGGTCGCCGGCCCCGTCCGCGCGACCTTCGAGCCCCGGTACGGGCGCGCGCTCGGCGACGACGAGGTGGGGGAGATCGCGGACAACTTCCGCCGGTTCAACGACGTCCTGGCTGCCTGGGACGCCGAGGACCGCGCGGGGCTGGGACCGGGCGGCGTCCGTGCCGCCAACGACCCTCCACCCCGGAGCCACGATGCCCCGCCTGACGTTCCGCCTGTCCCTGCAACTCTCCCTGGGCCGCCGCCGCCCCCCGCCGCCCTGGGCGCCCGACGGCACTGATCTCGACGACGACGCCCAAGACCCGCCCGAGACGGTGACCGCGGCGGACATCGCCGCCCGCCTGGGCGTCCACGAGAACCTGGTCGAGGCCGTCGCCCACGAGCACGGGATGCTCGGCCGCCGATTCACCATCGAGCAGGCACAGCTCATCGTGGACATCTTCGAGCCAATGCCGCCCGGGGTGGCGTAGGGTGGCGGTCCTGCGCGCCGACATCGAGGGGGCGCTCGACACGGTCACCCACCCCTTCCTCGCCCACCTGACCGCGCTGCACGCGCGGCTGGGCGGGCGAACGGAGATCCGCGTCCTTCGTGAGGGCGTGGTCTGGTCGGCGCTCATCGGCCGCGAGGACGTAGACGACCTGGTGGCCGCCCTGCGGCCGGTGGCAGACGCTCCGCGCCAGGCCATCCCCCGCGGCGACCATCCCCGCTCGGGCGAGGCCAACGTCTACTTCACCCTCGGCGCCGTGCGACCCGACCGCGCGGGCGCAACCGGCCTGCCCCTGCGCCGGACGAAGAGCGCGACGAAGGACGCCGACATCGTGGCCTCGCCCTGGGTCGTCGTGGACGTGGACCCGGAGCGGGAGCCGAAGGGCCGGTCATCCACGGACGCCGAGAAGGCTGCCGCCCACGGGGTCACCGAAGCCATCGCCGCAACCTTCCACGAGCAGGGTGTGCCCACGGTCCTGGCCGACAGCGGCAACGGCTGGCACCTGCTGGCCCGCGCCGTGCCGGCGGTGGGCGCCGAGGCCGTGCGCGCCCACGCCGAGGGCTGCAAGAAGCTCCTGCACGCCCTGGACGCCCGCTACTCGACTCCCGCGGCGAAGGTGGACAAGGCCGTCCACAACGCCTCCCGCATCTTCAAGCTCTACGGGACCGTGTCGGCGAAGGGCGAGGACACGCCCGAAGCCCCGCACCGCCTCTCGTCCATCGACCCGGCGGCGATCCCGGGCGAGGTCGAGGCCCTGGCCCTGCTCGCCGACCTGGTGGCCTCGCCGCCGAAAGGCAAGCCGGGCCCCAAGGCGACGCCGCCGGGTCGTGCCCCCCGGTCGGCCAACGAGGCCCCGGAGTGGAAGGCGTGGCGAATCGACGCCCTGGCCCGGCTCGACTTGGGCTCCGTCTACGGCACGTGGCTGACCGGCAAGGACCGGGGCAACGGCTGGCTGGAGTGCCGGGACCCGGCCTCGCCCAGCGGCGACCAGCACCCCTCGGCCGGCGTCGCCAGCGGCACCGCCCAGGCCGAGCGGGGCGCCTTCCACCGCTTCCGCAACGAGGGCGAGACGCTGAGCGTCTTCGACTTCCTGGTCGAGCGCGGGCAGGCCGCCGACTTCACCGCCGCCTGCCGCCTGGTGGCGGACCTGACGGGGGTGCCGCTCCCGACCCGTCGGGGGCCCACCGCCGCGGTCACCCTCGAGTCCTTCCCCGACCGCTGGGTCGCCGCCGCTGACGACGCCGAGCGGGACCGCCTGCTGCGGGCCGCCCTGGGACTCGCCGTGGCCCTGCCAACGGTGCAGCAGGACGCCGCCCTGGAGGCCCTGCGCACGACCACGGGGCTCTCCCGCAGGCCCTTCGGCGCCGCGGTTACCGAGGCGAAACGCGCCGCCCGACAGGAGCGCCGGGAGCAGGCCCCGCGGACGCCGGCGGCGAAGCCTGGACGCGCCGTGGTCGAGTACGTCCAGAACGCGGACAGCGTGGACGAGCTGGCCGAGAAGATCCTCGCCGTGATCCTGCCAACCCGGCGCTTCTTCCGCTTCGAGCACGCCGCCGTCTACGTCCTCAAGGGGCGGGGCCCCATCCTGCTCGACGAGAAGAACCTCCCGGGCATCCTGTTGGCCTACCTGGAGCTGGCGATGCTCTACGACGCCGAGGAGGGGCAGACCTTCCACGGCTACCAGACGCTTCCGCTCCAGCTCTCCCGCGCCCTCGTCCACAACCCTCGCTTCCGGTCGCAGCTCCCCGTCCTGACCGCCTACGTCCGCTCCCCCGTCTTCGATCTGGGCTGGAACCTGGTCGCCATCTTCGGCTGGCACGAGCCCAGCGGTATCTTCTACGACGGGCCCGAGGTCCGCCCCCGCGAGGGCGACGCCGCCCTGCGCGCCGCCATCGACGGCTTCGCCTGGAAGGACGAGGCCGACCGCGTGAACCTGATCGGGGCATTGCTGACGATGCTGACCATCGCCCACTGGACCCGCGGCCACCCCTTTCTGGCCATCAACGGCAACAAGCCCGGCGTGGGCAAGAGCACCCTGGCCCGCGTGCTGGCCGCCATCGTCGAGGGCCAGGCACCGCCCACCGTGTCCTACGTCGCCAACGACGAGGAGTTCGAGAAGCAGATCGCCACCCGCGTCGAGGCCGGCGACCGCGTGCTCATCGTCGACAACGCCAAGGCCACCACGGCGATCTCCAGCCCGGTGCTGGAGCGGTGCATCACCGACGCGAAGCTCTCCTTCCGGCGGCTGGGCTCCAACACCGCGATCAGCCGGCCGCAGAACGACGTGATGTTCGTGCTGACGATGAACATGACGCAGCTCGGGGCGGATCTGCGCCGCCGCGCCTTGCCGCTCAACCTGGAGGTGGTCGGCAACGTTCGCCACAAGGCGTACGGCGTGGACGATCCGGTGGGCGACGCGCTGGCGGCCCGCGTGCAGGTGCTGGGCGAGCTGGCCGGCATGATCCGGGCCTGGGTGGACGCCGACCGGCCCGTGCCCGCCGACCCCGCCCGGCACAGCACCAGCCAGAAGTGGGCCGCCACCATCGACGGCATCCTGCGCCACGCCGGGATGCCCGGCTTCCTGTCGAACTTCGAGGAGTCCGAGCACGCCTTCGACCCGGACTACGCCGCAGTGCGCGACATGGCCGCCGCCCACCACGGCGACGGGATGCACACGGCGGGGGAGTGGGCCGATGTCCTGGTCTGCGGCGCCCTGTCCGAGAAGCTGCGCGACCGCCGGGGCGAACCGAAGCCCGCGCGCGCCCAGGCCACCATCGTCGGGCAGGTCCTCAGCCAGTACCTCGACGAGACCTTCGAGACGCCCGACGGCGCCTTCGTGCTGCGCCAGGAGACGCCGCGAAAGGGGCATCCCTCCCTCTACGGCTTCGAGCCCGCGCCGCCGTAGCTGCCAAGGGTTGCCACCCCCGGCCCGGTTATGTCAAATGCCGGGCAGGACCCCCGCCAGGAGCCCCGCCCATGCCCCCTACCAAGACCCGCCGCACCGCCCGTCCCGGCCGCGGCAACAACCCCACCGCCGCCGCCGCCGTCCCCGCCCTGCGCCAGGCCGTGCTCTACGCCCGCGTCTCCTCCCGCGAGCAGGAGCGCGAGGGCTTCTCCATCCCCGCCCAGCAGGCGGTGCTCAAGAAGTACGCCCACGACAACGGCTTCGCGATCATCGAGGAGTTCATCGACGTTGAGACGGCCAAGAAGTCCGGCCGCGCCGCATTCACCCGCATGATGGCCCTGCTCAAGAAGCGCGCCGCGAAGCCCCCCGTGGTGCTGGTCGAGAAGACCGACCGCCTGTACCGCAACCTCAAGGATTGGGTCGCCCTCGACGAGCTGAAGGTGGACGTCCACTTCGTGAAGGAGGGGATCGTCCTGTCCGACGACTCCCGGTCCTCCGAGAAGTTCATCCACGGCATCAAGGTGCTGATGGCCAAGAACTACGTGGACAACCTCTCCGAGGAGGTCCGCAAGGGCATGGTCCAGAAGTGCGAGGAGGGCGGCTACCCGGGCCGGGCGCCGCTGGGGTACCTCAACCGCCGCGAGAACGGACGGGCCTTCCTGGAGATCGACGCCGAGCGGGCACTGCTGGTCCGCAACCTCTTCGAGCTGTACGACCGGGGCACCCACTCCTGCGAGGCTCTGGCCACCTACGCCCAGGAGAGCGGGCTGCGCGGCAACCGGGGCGGCCGTCTGTCCACGAGCGTCATCCACAACATCCTGCGCAACCCTCTGTACGCCGGCCGCTTCTGGTGGGGCGG
>DDSR01000293.1 GCA_002343455.1 Deltaproteobacteria bacterium UBA2385
CCTTCAGCCGGTCTTCTCCACCGTTGCGGCCATGGTCAATGACACCACCGCTCTGGACGCGGACGTCGTCCGACAGCCAGGCCTGGTCAACCTGTTCTTGTCGCACATCTACGACATCAGCGGGGAGGGTGCGTCGCTGCGCATCCCCCGGATCACCCGATCGGAGTTCGAGCTGCCGCGCCTCCAATCGCGCATCATGACGAGCAGCTCCTGGCGCTACCTCAAGCGAGTCGTCCGGCGGCTTGCGCTTCATCGCGGTCGTCAGAGGGTGCTGATCACCTTCATCGACTTTGGGGGGGGCAAGGCCTCGGCTTGGCAGCGGGGTGCGGAGTACAGGCCCGACGACGGTGGCGAGCCCTTCACGCTCTCGGCGGCTGCGCCGAAGAACGACGACCAACAAGATCCAATCTTCGTCCCCTGGGGTGAGGACCTCGCTGGGTACGAGGTCCGGGACCCGCTGACCGGAGAGACGGTCTCCTTCGACGTGGGCGACGAAGAGTGGCGCTACTACACCTTGGATCCCCACAACGGCGTCAAGCGCTTCTACTTCCGGCAACTGAGCCGTGCCCTGGGCCGTGCCCTCGCCGCGCTGGCCGACGAACTGGACGAAGAAGGGATCGATCTCAGCAGCCTGATCGAAGGCGTCGAAGTCGGCAACGAAATGGAGGTACGACACACCCTGGGGGGCGATGTCGACCCCGAGGGTTGGGCGACCTTCTACTACCACTGCGCCACCGCGCTGCGGGCCGAGTGCGACTGGGTGCCGCTATTCCTGCCGGCGATCTCGTCGTACGCGCCTCAGGCGGATGCGAAAGCGTGTATGACCTGGGGCAGGAAGCGGGATTTCCTTGGCGGAGTGCTCACGACTCTTCAGTCGCATTGCATCGCCGGCAAGGAGCGCGGTCTGGACCTTGACTTGGACGAGCTGGTCGACGGCGTCGACTACCACTTCTACCACCACGCCGCCTCTACCGACGCCCAGGCCGATACCGCCCTGCCGCTGCACTTCCTGGCCAGCGAAGTGGACGTGCTGAAGGCCGCCCTCGCCAAGCACCTGCCCAATGCCCTGCTCTCGGTCTGCGAGAGCGGGGTCAACGTCTTGTGCAGTGACGACGAGGAGGATGCAGGTTCGGTCTGCGAGGCACGGGCCACCCCGGGTGCGGCGAGCCTGGTCTCCTGGCGGCCCGCCGGTGTCACGGATCCGCTGGCCTTTCAAGCCAGCAGCGTCATCATGCGCCTGTCCATTGCGCTGGCCTCGGGTGCCGGGATGGCCGGCTGGCACTCGCACATCGCCGTCAGCATGAGCGACGGCTTCCGGGCGATGGGCCTGCACTTCGACCAGCTCAACCTCACCGATGCCGATGTGAGCACCTCGGACCTGTCGTTCCGGCCTGCCTGGTGGAGCTTTCAGCGGCTGGCGCAGGTGATGAAGGCGGCGACGGGGGTGACGCGGTTGGCGCCGGAGACTGTCTCGGATCGGGAGGGGCTGAAGTCTGGGGAGATTGAGTCGAAGCGAATGGTCTGGGTCATCGAGATCCCATCGGCCACCTGGCCCGACGAGGGCGGCGTCACCGCCGACACCTCGGGCCTGTGGACCGCCTACTTGCTCTTCATTGAGCCCGGAGGTCCCGACCGTCCGCCTCCAACCTCCGCCACGGTCCGGTTGATCCGGGGGTCCCGGCTCGGCCCGGTCTTCCCCGCTCTCTCCTGGGTCTACCAGCTTCCATCCGTTCCGTCGGCGATCGACAGCGTCGTGGGCAGGCTGGATCGTTTCCCGCTTGCACGCTGGACGACGGAACGGGTGATCACCCACAGGGCCCGGTCGAGCGGGTTGAAGTCACCACCCTCATCGTATTGGTCCTTCACCGTGCGGCCGCAGGACGCACCGATATTGCTGTTCTCCACCTTTCGCCTGGCGGTGGACGCGTCCGGCATCGCCGTCGAGGAGTAGTGGATGAACTGGCTGATCTTGCTGGGTGCCGCCTGGGCCGGCCCAGGGGAGGGCTTCCTCCTCGACGAGCACCCTTGGCAGGAGTGCACGCGACCGAGTGACGATACCTGGATCGTGCGCATGGTAGGAGATGGAGCGATTACCGATGTCAGTTGGTTCACGCAGGATCCGCTGCCCGAGGAGTCTTCTGCCTACGTCGAATTGAAGGGACATAGCTATCTCAATCATCTCGATTCCTCATCGCTGTACTTTTGGGCGAGCGATAGCCCGTTGCCCTATGATGTCGAGGTGTTTTGGGCGTTTAGCAGCAGCGAGCCCAAACCATCGCGTGTCCTGCAGGATGAGTTTTCGTATGAGTGGGGCGACGAGTGGCCTGCCGTGATAGAGTCAAATCAACGTTCCCTGTATCACACTTTGTCATATGACTATGCCGTAGATGCGAAGGACAGTTTCTGGTATGACTACATGATAACCTTCTGCTCGTGGGACTCAACAGCCTACGACCCGGAGGAGTGCTTTGTCGGCTGGACGCTGTGCATCTCCCACTTGCGCCCCGACCGCCTGGTCATGGCATGGACTATCGACGCCAGCTCTGCCAGCCGGTACCAGGAGCATCTGCCCAACCCGGTGATGATGGTGTTTGATGAACACCATCAGAGGATCGCCTATCTGGATTCTCACAACGAGGGAGAGAACTTCACCATCGAGGGTGAGTGGTACGACATCACGATCAACACCGTTTTCGGCGACAAGTTGCTCTACCAGACCTACTCCGGCACCACCGAGGACGAGGTCTGGTCCCACATTCTCACCGACACGGGTGCCGAGTGAAGTCCCGCCCCCTCGTCTTCGCCGCCCTGCTGTTGCTCGCCTGCACCCGAGACAAGCCGAAGCCCGACCCCACCACCGATGGCGGGACGCCCACCGACGGCGGCACGCCCACTGACGGCNNGAGACCTGGGGACCGGGCCGCCCGGTCAGCTACACCTGCCCCGAACCTCCCGACGACGCCGTTCGGGTGCGCCTGGGCACCGCCATCGCCCACCAGGTCTTCTACGACTACAACGAGACCACCTGGCCGGTCTCCGACCTGACCCCCCGCTTCCCGCTCTACGCCCTCAAGCTGCGCGGCCTCAGCTACACCGACCCGGACACCTGCGCCGCGCTCGATGTCGACAACCTCTACATGCTCGACGTCCGCAACGGGGTCAAGGTCGGCGAGTACGACATCGAGCTGCTCGTCACCCTGCCGGGCACCGGGGTCGAAGACTGGCTGGGCGAGCACGGCGACGGCGGCGGCCACCTGATGCGCCCCGACCGCGGCGCCCACCAGCTCAGCTTCGGCTACCACGACGGCACGACCTACCACTGGATCGACTCCCTGCCCTACGGCTGGACCCGCTCCACGGTCTGCATGGGCGAGATCAGCCCCGAGTTCACCTACCTGACGGTGCTCTTCGACCCGGCCGGTGGCCCCTACATGACCAATCACCGCAACCCCTGGACCCGACCCCTCTGGCTGGAGATCGTCCTCACCCGCACCGGCATGGAGGAGAAGGTCGACCCCATGGACTGCGCCTCCACCGCCTCCTGCCGGAGCTGCTTCGCCAGCGTCTACAGCGCCACCACCCGCGAGGACTGGTTTCCCAGCGAGAAGACCGAGTAGCTTTCCCTGACCTACCGCGTCGGCAGCGTGGCCGATCATAGGGCGCTGCGGTTTCGTGGAGTGCTGGCGTCAGGAGAATGTCAAGACTACGCCTTTCGCCTCGCCTCGCCTCGCCTC
>DDSR01000053.1 GCA_002343455.1 Deltaproteobacteria bacterium UBA2385
CCCCCCAGCAGGCCCCCAAGGATCCCACCGCCGGCGGCTTCATCGGCAGGTTCATCCGCACGGTCCTCTGCCTGGCGCTCCGCCTGGCCTCTCGCGCCCGGGGCCCGCAGCAGATCGTCCGTCTTGGAGGCCTCGACGACCGATGGCTCCATCAGCCGGGCCGAGCTGCTGCCCGTCGACCCCACCGTTTCGCTGCCGGTGGCGGCCGCCCCCGGGACGGGCGANNCCGTCCCGGGGGCGGCCGCCCCCGGGACGGGCGACATCTTCGGGGTCGTGCTCGGCGCCGTTGTTGCGGGATCGGGCGCCACGGCATCGGGAGCCGCCGGTGCGGCAGCCATCGGCTCGGCGGCAGCCATCTCCTCGGCGGCAAAGGGCGAGGGCGCGTTGAGCACCCTGTCGCTGCCCGGCAGGACCACCATCAGCGCGGTCGCCACCACGGCCAGCCCGCCCAGCGCCGGGATCGCCCAGCTCGGCACCCGCCGCCGTGCGACGACCCCTCGTCGGGGCTCGGCCTGTGCCTGGCGAGGGGTGATCTTGCCGACGGAACGAGCCGCGAAGGGCCCCTCCCGCACCTCGCCCAGCACCAGCTCGATGCTCACCCGGTGGGCCGGCGCCAGGTCCGGGCGCAGCGCGTAGACCGCCTCGGCGACATCCTCACCCGCATCGCCTTCGCCCTTCAGCGCCCGGGCGAGCGCGGCGGCCGGCGCCTGCTCCTCCCGGGCGAAGGGGCCCTCGGCCACCAGCTCCAGCACCTGCTCGACGCTGACCCGGTGCGGCGGCGCCAGGTCCGGCCGCAGCGCGTAGACCGCCTCCACCGCCTCGGGGTCGATGCCCTCGGGCGGCTCCGCCCCGGGCTCTTGGGCGAGCCAGCGGGAGAGGAGGGTCTCGGAGGGGGAGGGGGTGGTCACGGGGCTCTCAGGAGGAAGATGGGGACGAGGTGGGCTCGGGCAAGAGAGGCTCAGGCGAGAGACGGGTCATGGAGGCCACACATTCCGGAAGGCCTTGCAGGCGCGGTGCAGGATGACGTCGAAGTTGCCGACCTTGACCTCCATGCGCTCGGCGCACTCCTCGCGGTCCAGGTCGTCGAGCAGGCGCAGGCGCAGGGCCTCGGCGTAGCGGGGGTTGAGCAGGCCCAGGGCCTTCTCGACCAGGGCCCGGGTCTCGGCCTGCTCCGGCGCCCGGTCGGGGGCGGGAGGAGGCTGACCCATGGTCCGCTCGATGGTGAGGTCCTGGCGGTCGTCGTCGGCAAGGCGGTCCCGGCGGGCCTGGGCGCGGTGTACGTCCATGGCCCGGTTGATGGCGATGCGCCGCAGCCAGAAGAAGATGCTGCGGTCGGAGGGTTGGTAGGTCTCGATACGCTCCAGGGCGAGGCGGAAGGTGTCCTTGAGGACGTCCTCGGCCAGCTCGACGTTGGGGAGGCGGGGCAGGATGGCCTGGCGGTACAGCCGGTCGCTGTACCAGGCGAAGATCAGCCCGGCGGCGGCCCGATCGCCTCGCATGAGGCGGGCGACCACCTCCTGCTCGGTCTGCGGGTCCACGAGGCCCGTGCTGGGGTCCACCGGGGAGTTCAGGGCGCCTCCTTGGTCGCCCGCCCATGGAACGGCGGCCGACGGGCAGAGCTTACACCGGCAGGGCGGCCCTGCCCCACCCTGCCGGGCATCGGTCGACTGGCGGAGGCGGACCGGGGTGACTGCGGGCCGATGGTACCTACATTGTCCTCTGGCCCGGAGCGGCTCCGACCAGAGAAGGAGTCCACGATGCTCACCCTCCTCGTGCTGGCCTGCACCTCCGAGCCCGACGAGAGCGCCTCGGACGTCTGGGTGGTCTACGGCGTGCTCGACACCGAGTCGGTGCTCTTCAACCTGAACTTCGCCGGGCAGCCGGTCGGCCCCAAGGACGTCCTGGCGAGCTGCCCGCTGGGGGGCACGGCCCACATCGTCGGCGCGACGGGGAACGACGGCACCATCGAGTCGGCCGACCTGACCATCACGATGGAGGACTGCGCCAACAGCGGCCTGGACTACGACCTGAGCTTCAACGGGGTGCTGGTCTGGCAGGGGACCTTCGCCTCGACCGGCTACAAGATGATGACCACGCAGTCCGACAGCCTGGAGGTCGTCGGCAGCTGCGGCGGCGCGATCGACGGCATCGACCGCACCTGCGCGCTGGCCGTGACCGACCGTGGAGAGGCCGGTCAGGAGAGCTACGTCACCGGCGAGTGGTGCGGGCGGCCGGTCGAGTTCTGATCACGGGCAGGGCCTGGCTCTCCCGTACCGGATGCGCTGCTCAAGGCCCAGGGTGAAGCCCAGGACCCCCAGCACAACGCTGACGCTCTCCTCGACGGGCAGGACGCCCAGCTCGGTCGACTGACCGCGCAGGTGGAGCTGGGCGTCGCGCACGCTGGCCTTGATCAGCCCGTCGCCGGCCATGAAGCTGGGCGGGAATACCGCGTCCAGCGAGGTCGGGGGCCCGCCCTCGGGGAAGCGCACCGTGATGTGCAGCTCGCCCCTGCGGCCGTCCAGGGGGACCATCTGTTCGAGCAGCACCGAGCGGCTCTCCTCTTCCCAGCGGCTGTAGACGGTCGTCACCGCCGGGTCGATGTCGGCGATGATCTTGTCGAGCATGGTCAGGGTCTCGCGGCTGCTGCCGGAGATCTCGACCTCGGTGTTCTTGCCGCCCCCGGAGACCGAGACGCTGCCGCCCTCCTCGGGCTCGGGCGGCAGCCGACCGACGATGGGCCGGGGCTTGTCCAGCTTGAGCTTGTCCTTGGTCTTCTCGTCGGTGTTCCAGGTCGTGTCCAGCACTGTCCAGCTTCCCGCGTCGAGCCGGCCGCGGAAGCTGCCGTCGACGCCCATGTCGTTGCGCTCCCCCTTGGAGAGCCAGCCGCCGGGCCGGAAGAGGCTCAGCTTGACCTGGACGGTGCCCTCCAGCTCGACGCAGCCGGGCGGTCCGTCCAGCAGGGTTCGGGACTTCAGCTCCCAAGCGCGGCTGTCTTCGATCCATGGACCGGGTGGGGGTGGGGCCTCGCCGGCCCCCTCCCCCC
>DDSR01000226.1:0-1910 GCA_002343455.1 Deltaproteobacteria bacterium UBA2385
CCTATGAAGAATCGCCCTCCCCCTCAAAACTGGTACACCCCCTCCACATACACCTGCGGCCGCACCAGCACCAGGTCATCCCCGACCACCGTGCTGAACTGCCTGAACAGATACCCCCGCGCCCCCGTGCGCAGCCCGACATCCCCGCTCCTCACCATGAACTCCCCCCCCACGAACAAGGCCGGATCCGCGTGCGTCCGGAACCTCTCATTGGCGGCGAGGTTGTTGTCGGGGTGGACGTCCTGCGTGAAGATCGCCGCAAACCCCGGCCGCAGCAGCAGGTCCCACTGCAGCTTCTCGCCCTGCCGATGAGGCAGCCGCAGGCCGGGCGAGACGTACAGGCCGTGCCGCAGGAAGATGTAGTCCTTGGCGTCCTCGCTGTCGGGGACGACGGTGTCCTGCATGGCGAAGGGGCTGACGAAGCCGCCGACGTCTACCGAGACGATCCGGGTCAGCCGGGAGTCGAGGCCGCCCATCAGGCCGATGTTGGCTCGGTCGTTGTAGGAGAGGCCCAGGTGGATCCGGTTCTGCGGGTCCATGGGCAGGCGCCGCGCGTGCGCGGGGGAGCCCACGAGGGAGAGGACGAGCAGGGCGGTCGCGAGCAGGGGGCGGATCATGATCTCTCCGGTGCGGGCACTATAGCCGCCTGGCAGCCGTCGGCTGCGGCAGGGGCTCGAGCAGGTGTTCGGCGGTGGCGGTCAGGGCGCGCAGGTCATGGACCTCGCCCTCCATCCGGGGGACCCGCCACATGGCCTGGCCCGGGGCCATCGCCCGGCGGAGGTGGTCGATGCGACGGGCCTCGGCCTGGGCGAGCTCCCGCAGGCGCCGGTCGGCGGCGCCCAGGCGGGCGAGGAGGGTCTCGGCGGTGTGAGGCGAGAGGTCGGCCGACAGCGCCGAGGCCAGCCCGGAGAGCAGGGCGACGTCGGGGACCTGCTCGCTGACGAGGTGGCAGCGGTTGACGACGGCGCCGGCGCAGCGCATCCCGCGACCGCGCAGCTCGCCCAGGAAGTAGCGGGCGGTCTCGACGGAGGCCTCGTTGGGGGCGGTGATGACCAGGAAGGCGGTGTCACGGGCGCGGAAGAGGGCGATGACCTCCTCCGAGCGGCTGCGGAAGCCGTCGTAGAGCTCGCGGAAGGCCTGGAAGAACTCGCTGAGCTCGTCGAGGAAGGCCCGACCGAAGATGTGGCCCAGCAGGCGGAAGACGATGCTGCTGGTGCCCATCAGCAGGCGGCCCAGGCCGGCCTGGGGCTCGTGGGGCGCCAGGAACCACTTCATGATCTGCCGGTCCGTGAAGCGGGCGAGCCGGCCGGGGGCGTCGAGGAAGTCCATCGCGTGGGTGGAGGGCGGCGTGTCCAGGACGACCAGGTCGTAGCCGCCGTGGGTGACGACGTCGTGCAGCTTCTCGGTGGCCATGTAGTCCTGGCTGCCGGCGATGCTGTCGGCGATGGCCCGGAAGATGCGGTTGCCGAGGATGCGCTCGGCGACCTGGGGATCGGGGCTGACCCGCTCGATCAGATCGCGGATGGTGTGCCCCGGGTCCAACATCATGGCCCAGAGCTCCCCCCCGGCGGCGGCCCCCTCCAGCTCGACCCGCACGGCCTCGTTGCCGAAGAGCGGCAGGCCCAGGCTGTTGGCGAGGCGCCGGGCGGGGTCGATGGTCAGGACGAGGACCCGCTTTCCCTGCATGGCCGCGCCCAGGGCCAGCGAGGCGGAGAGGGTGGTCTTGCCCACGCCTCCGCTGCCGACGCAGATGAGCAGCCGATGATCCGAGAGCAGGCTCACGCGCCCTCCCCGGCGGCCTGCTCGCGGACGAGGGCCCGGGCGAGCTGGATGACGACGGCCTCGGGACCGCCCTGCAGGCCCCCCTGGGCCCCCAGCCGCGGGATGCTGAGCAGCCCCGCCCCGGCCCC
>DDSR01000226.1:1938-3453 GCA_002343455.1 Deltaproteobacteria bacterium UBA2385
GGAGCGCGCGCTCGTCGGCGGTGATGCTGGGGGGGGCGACCTGGTTGAGCAGGACCAGGGGCGGGGCCAGGACGGGGACCATGACCTCCAAGCGGCCCAGCAGCTCCAGGGTCTCGTTGACGACGATCTCCTCGGGCAGACCGACCAGCACCATCCGGGTGTCCGGCCGGCCCAGCAGCTCGATCAGCTCGCCGGCGCGCTGCTGGATGGGGCCCTCCGCCACCAGCTCGCGGGCCACCCAGGGCACCTGCAGCAGGGCCAGGGCGTGGCCGCTGGCGGGCATGTCGACGACGACCTGGTCGTAGTCCTCGCAGAGGCTGGCGATGCGGGAGAGGCCGACGATCTCGCGCAGGCCCGGCGTGGCGTCCAGGAAGAGGGCGACCAGGCGGTTGCGGAGGATGAGCCGGACGACCCGCTGCACCGGGATGGAGCGCTCCAGCCACTCCTCGAGCGCGCGGTCCCAGGTGATGTTGCAGACGTCCAGGCGCGGGCCGACCGGGCGAGGCTCGTAGCTGGCGGCCCGGCCGAGCAGGCCGGACATGGCGCTCTGCCGGACGTCGACCTCGACGACCAGGGTGCGCTTGCCGGNNGGCGCCCGAGCGCGGCGGCGACGGTGCTCTTGCCCGTACCACCCTTGCCGGTGACCAGGATCAAGCGGGCGTCGAGCACGGGGCCGAGGGGCAAGGGCCTGCCGGGTCACAGAGGGCTGCGGGTCACGGGGGGGCTGCGGGTCACGGGGAGGCTGCGGGGTCAGATGTCCAGGTTGCGCACGTTCAGGGCGTTGGTCTGGATGAAATTGCGCCGCGGATCGACCGCGTCGCCCATCAGCAGGCTGAAGACCTGGTCGGCCTGGACGGCGTCGTCGACCTGCACCCGCAGCAGGGTGCGGGTGCTGGGATCCATGGTGGTCTCCCAGAGCNNCTCATGACCTCCTCCAGCAAGCGCCGCCAGCTGCCCAGCTGCTCCTCGCCGACCTGGACCGGCAGGGGCAGGACGAGGTGCAGCTCTTCGGCCAGGGCCTCGCCCCCCATCAGCTCGCCGCCCTCTTCCACGCCGTAGAGCCAGGTGGTGCGCTCCTCGCCGTTCTCCAGGCTGAGCACGCGCAGGCGGATGCTGGGGCCCTCGTCCGCGTCGCCGCCGGGGTGCTGCACCGCGGCGAGCTCGGAGATGTGCAGCCCCGGCGCCACCCGGTCCAACGTCTCGCGCAGCATCGTGATGGCGGCCTGGGCCGTCTCGGGCTGGCTGAGGTCCAGCCGGTGGCCCCTCATGGCGAACCAGCCGTCCCGCACGGCCGGCACCGCCCGGCGGCCGGCCCGCTCGACCGCGGCGACGTAGCGCCGGACGAGATCCATGGCCGTCATCAGGGCCTCGCCGCTGAGCGCCTCGCCCCCGGCAGGCGCCAGGCTGCTGCCGACCGAGCCCTTCTCGATCAGGTAGCGCTCCAGCGCGGCGTCGTCCTTGAGGTACTCCTCGCGGCGGCCCTTCTTGATCTTGTAGAGCGGGGGCTGGGCGATG
>DDSR01000287.1 GCA_002343455.1 Deltaproteobacteria bacterium UBA2385
GGGGGGGGGGGGGGGGGGGGGGGCCGCGTCTCGTCATAGGCCCAGCCACTCCGGGAAGAAGATCACCACCAGCAGGGCCACGACCTGGATGCCGATGAAGGGCAGCACGCCTCGGTAGATCGTGCTGGTGGGGATCTCCGGCGGGGCCACCCCTCGGAGGTAGAACAGGCTGAAGCCGAAGGGCGGGGTCNNAACAGGGCGAAGCCGAACGGCGGGGTCAGGAAGCTGGTCTGCAGGTTCAGGCCGATCATCACGCCGAACCAGACCATGTCGATGCCCAGCAGCTTCGCCGCCGGGACCAGCAGCGGCAGGATGATGAAGGCGATCTCGAAGAAGTCGATGAAGAAGCCCAGCAGGAAGATCGCCAGGTTGGCGGCGATGATCTGTCCCCAGCGGCCGCCGGGGAGCCCGATCAGCAGCTCCTCGACCCACAGATCGCCGTCCAGCCCGCGAAAGACCAGGGCGAAGGCGGTGCTGCCGATGAGCAGGGTCATGACCATGCTGGTCAGGCTGGTGGTCTCCTCGGCGGTCTCGCGCAAGGCGCGGAGATCCAGGCGACGGTTCAGGCCCGCCAACACCATCGCGCCGACCGCGCCCAGCGCGCCGGCTTCGGTCGGGGTCGCCACCCCCAGGAAGATGCTGCCCAGCACGATCAAGATCAAGAACAGTGGGGGCAGCAGCACCCAGACCACCCGCGAGGCCAGGACCACTCCACGCTCGGTGCGCTCGCTGGCGGGTAAGGCGGGGGCCCACGAGGGGCGCAGCAGGGCCACCAGGGCGACGTAGACCGCGAACATGCAGGCGAGCATCAGGCCCGGGCCCAGGGCCGCCCGAAACAGATCTCCGACGCTGATCCCAAGCTGGTCGGCCAGCACGACCAGGACCACGCTGGGGGGGATGATCTGTCCGAGCGTGCCGCTGGCGGCGATCACCCCGGTGGAGAGCTGGGCGCTGTAGCCGTAGCGCAGCATCACGGGCAGGCTGATCATGCCCATGGCCACGACGCTGGCGCCGACGACGCCGGTGGCCGCCGCCAGCAGGGCGCCGACCAGGACGACGGCCAGGCCCAGGCCGCCGCGCAGGCCGCCGAACAGCACCCCGATGGTGGAGAGCAGATCCTCGGCCAGTCGGCTCTTCTGCAGCATCGTGCCCATGAAGATGAAGAAGGGCACCGCCAGCAGCACGGTGTTCGACATCATGCCGAAGACCCGCTCGGGCAGGGCCAGCATCAGCGTCCAGTCGAAGTAGCCCTGGCTCACCCCGATGGCGGCGAAGAGCAGGGCCGTGCCTCCCAGGCTGAAGGCCACCGGGTAGCCCGAGAAGATCAGGGCCAGGGCGACCAGGAACATCAGCGGGCCGAGGGGCAGCTCAAACATCGGCCTCCCCTCCCCTCAGCGTGATGCCGTGGCGGATGGCCTGGGCGACCCCCTGGGCGATGAGGAGGTACAGGCCGAGCAGGAAGAGGCTCTTGACCGGGTAGCGAGGCAGGCCGCCCGGATCGACGCTGCCCTCGCGCAGCCGCCAGGACTCGGCGACCCCCGGGAAGCTGACCCAGACAGCGAAGCAGCAGAAGGGCAGCAGGAAGAGCAGGGTGCCGGCGAGGTCGACGCCGGCCCTGGCGCGGGTCGAGAGGCGGCCGTAGAGCACGTCGACCCGGACGTGGCGGTCGCGGGAGAGGGTCCAGGCGCTGGCGAGCAGGAACATGGCGCTGAAGAGGTACCACTGGGCCTCCAGCGCGGCGTTGCTGCTGAGGTCGTGGCCGACGAAGCGCCCCGAGTAGCGCAGCAGGGCGTTGCCCGCGGCGATCAGCACCATCAGCAGCGAGAGCCAGGACACCGCCCGGCCGATGCCGCTGGTGATGGTGTCGATCAGATCCGCCAGGCGCTTCACGGGCCCTCCGGCCGCGAGCTTATTTCATGGCGAACCGTCGGCGGGGTTCAGGCGAAGACCTGCTCGGCCGACTGCGCGCTCAGGGCGTGGTTCAACCAGCGCTGAAGGACCGTGAGATCGCGCTCACCGCGTACCGCAGACTCCTGCTGGGGGGCCAACGTGATTCCACGCTGCGCGAGCAGCTGCAGCAACGTGGATCGCACTGCCGCGAGGCCCTCTTCCCGGCCCTCTTCCCGGCCCTCTTCTCTGCCTTCAACGACGCCCTCCTGCCGAACCGACTCCAGGTCCGTATGGCCGTGCTCCCGAAGCAGGTTCTGCAAGGCAGCCTCGCGAGCGACGGAGGGGTTGTAGAGCGCCTCGACCAGCACGGGCTGGGCGAGCACCCCAGGCTCCTCGATGTGCTCGTTGCCTGCATACAGGCGCATTCCACCGTCCGCCCGGTAGGCCTCGACCCGTCGAGGCCCGTGCAGCCGCACCACCCAGACTGCCCGGCTGCCGTGCTCCAGGTAGGTCTGGATCCGCTCCTGGAGGTCCACCTCGTCCTGGGAGGCGTCCGCGTACTCTACGGCCAGCATGGGCACACCGGAGATGTAGCCGGCAGAGGAGGGCACGTTTCCCACGCCGATGTCCGGCGCCCTCAGGGTCTTGGCGTCGGGGCTGTAGCCCGGGTCGGTGCCGATCTCTCGCACTGCGGGATCGGTTCCCAACACCAAGGTCCCCGCGGCGTTGGCCGAGGCGTGTCGCCCGCCCGCCGGAGCGCAATAGACCGGATTCCCGCGGGATAGCTCGTACCGGCTTCCGGGACGAACCTGATCCGCGGTGAAAGGACCAGGGGACGAGGGGCGCTGGCGAGGATCGGTAGACATAGGGCTACTATAGCCTCACATGGAGCAAGGCGGATCCTCGCTCAGCGAGCGCGCCGGCGTCGCAGACCCGCGACCAGCAACAATCCCAGGGCGCTCAGCCCGCCGCCCGCGCCAGAGGCCGAGCTGCAGTTGCAGCCCTCGTCCTTGACCTCTTCGTCGTCGCCGCCGCCGTCGCTGGAGCCGCCGTCGCTGGAGCCGCCGTCGCCGGAGCCGCCACCGTCCGTGCCGCCACCGTCCGTGCCGCCGCCGTCCGTGCCGCCACCGTCGGTCGTGCCACCGTCGGTCGTGCCTCCGTCGGTC
>DDSR01000078.1 GCA_002343455.1 Deltaproteobacteria bacterium UBA2385
AGGAACAGCGGCTCGTCCCACTCGTGCAGGTGCTCGGTGTCGTTCTGCGGCTCGGGCTCGGGCTCAGGCTCGGGCCTGGGGGGAGGAGGAGGCGCGGCCTCGACCGCAGGGGGCCCGGCCTCTGGGGGCGCGGCCTCTACAGCCGGAGCCAGCGTCGGGGCCCGGACGAGCCGCGCGTCCGAGGCCTGGGCCGAGGCGAGGCTGATCCCTCGGACCAGCCGCCAGGCGGCGATCTGCTGCTCGACCTGCTGGCCGACCCGACGCGTGTCGTCGACGAGGTCCTCGCCCAGGCCGAGGTCGTACAGCTGGACCAGCGAGGCGAAGGGCAGGTGCTGGCTGGCCAGGCCTTCGACCCGGGCACGGCCCGCGCGAAGGGTGGAGAGCAGGCGGTGCGCGGCGACAAGGCGCTCGCTGGGGTCGAAGCGATCGGTCACGTCGAGACTCCTGTGGATGGGGACCGCGGCGGGACTACTCGTTGCCGCCGCCGGCCAGGCCCGTCATCTCCTGCGTCAGGCCGCTGACGCTGGTCATCAGCTCCTCGCGCAGGCGGCGCATCCGCAGGACGTTCTCTTCCAGGGTGGCGAGCTTGTTCTTGAGGGTGGCGTTCTCGGAGCGCAGGATCTCGGACTCCCGATCGAGGGCCTCGGCCTGCTGCCGGGTGGACTCCACCTCGGCCCGCAGCTCACGCACCGAGGCCTCGACCGAGCCGACCTTCGCCCGATGGCGGTCCCGCTCGGCCACCGCCATGTCGTAGGCCTCGCGCACGCCGGCCATCCGGGCGCGGGCCTCTTCCAGCTCGGCGCTGAGGCCCGCGGTCTCGGCTTCGAGCTGCTGGGCGGTCGCGCGGTGACGCTCGATCTCGATCTCGGCGCTGACGATGCGCCGGGTGACCTGCTCGCTCCCGCGCAGGGTCTGAGCCAGCTCGCCGAGTCGTGCTTCGAGGATCTGCTGCAGCTCGCCTTGAATGGCCTGGAGTCGGTCGGAAGTCGGGTCGGACATGATCGCGCACTCGGGTTCGGGCGTGGGGGTAGGATTGTGGGCCTGGCAACGGGACAGCTAGGATCCTGCCCTACCGACGGACCCCTTGCAAGGCGTGATCCTACGCGGGACCGCCTCTCCCTGTCAATCGCCCTCCACGGGGCTCTGCCCCGGCGGCGCGCTGGAATCGGCGGGCCCGACGGGCTAGACCGCCACGAGCGGCTCGACCTCGCTTGGAGCGCTGGCATGGAACAGGACACAACTTCTCCCCGTGCCGTCCTGGTGTGCACCGAAGGCTCCCTCAAGGGGCAGCGTGCCCCGGTCGGCGCGGACGGCCTGATGCTGGGCCGCGGCGAGCACTGCGACATGATCATCAAGGACACCGGGGTCTCGCGCGAGCATGCCCGGGTGCTGCTGCACAACGACGCGGTCTGGGTCCAGGACGCCGGCAGCCGCAACGGCTGCTTCCTGAACGGCCGCCGGCTCTCCCGCCACCACACCCTCTCCCCAGGGGACGACCTGCGCATCGGCGAGCACCGGTTCACCATCGAGCTCGACGACCCCTTCCCCGCCGACGGCTCGGTCAGCACCTTCGGAGCGCCGCGGCCCGACGGGCTCACCGACCCCTCGGCCTCCCCTCCCCCGGCGGCGTTCTCTCCCCGGCCAGCCCCCGGCCGCGTGCCGATGCGCGGCCTGGCGGTGCTGGCCGTGATCATCGCCTTGGGCCTGCTCCTGTGGATGTTCGGCGGAGGCTGAGGGGGCGCCGGGCCTTCGCGGCGGCTACAATCGGCCCCCCCGAGGAGTCGAAGCCGTGCATGTAGAGGTCGAGGTCTGGCGAGCCGGCGAAGCGCCGCGACGCGTGCGCCTGAAGAACGGCGTGACGATGATCGGGCGCGCCCCCGACAGCGAGCTGGTCCTGCCCGACGTCGGTGTCAGCCGCCGCCACGCGCGCCTGCTGCTGGACAGCGCCGGCCTGACGCTCGAAGACCTCGGCAGCGGCAACGGGACCCTGGTCGGCGGCGAGCGGGTCGCCCGCGTCTCCCTCCGGGAGGGGGACGAGATCCTGATCGACCCCTTCACCTTGCGGATCCGGCTCAGCGGGCCGGTCGCCTCCAGCGGCCCGAGCCAGGGCGGCGTGGGCCAGGACGACACCGCCCTGCTCGATCAGCGCGAGGTCGCGCCGCCCGCCGAGCCCCAGCGGCAGGCGCGCCTCGTCTCGGTGGCGGGGCCGGCCCTCCAGCCCAGCTACCCGATCGGCCCGTCCGGGCTCAGCATGGGCCGCTCCGAGGAGCGCGAGGTGGTCCTGCTGGACCCGGCAGCCAGCCGGCTGCAGGCCGAGATCGTCGAGGTCGNNGCGCGACGGCCCGCGCTACCTGCTGTCTGATATGGGCAGCGCCAACGGCACCTTCGTCAACGGCCGTCGGGTGCGCGAGCGCCCGCTGCAGCACGACGATCGGATCCGCGTGGGGGCTACCGAGCTTCGCTTCGAGCTCAGCGGGAGCCGCCCGGCGGCCGCCGATCCGGCCCTCCACCGCCGCTCGATCCTGCCGGCTCCCGCGGCGGCCCGGACGCCCCCCGCCCACCATCCGCCAGCGGGCTCCTCGGGCCCCGCGCCGGCCGGTCGCGGCCTGGCGATCGCCGTCGGGGTCGGGGTGGCCGTGATGGTGCTGGCGGTCGGGGCCAGCGCGCTCGCCGCCCTGGCCTGGAAGCTCAGCCAGCAGGTGGACCCCTCGCAGGCCGTCGTCGCGCCCGCCCCGGCGGTGGAGGCCCCGGCGGTGGAGGCCCCGGCGGTAGAGACCCCAGCGGTGGCGGCTGCAGAGCCCGCCCCGGCCCCGGC